>DAIQBC010000190.1:0-5510 GCA_036781345.1 Acidimicrobiales bacterium
CCGGGTGTACACGCCACACGATGCCATCGGCGGGGACGCGCCCTTGCTGCTGTGGCTGCACGGCGGTGGATGGCTGATCGGCGATCTCGACACGGCGGACGCCACCGCTCGGGCGCTGGCGAACCGATCGGGTGCCGTGGTGGTATCGGTCGACTACCGGTTGGCCCCTGAGCACCGCGCCCCGGCGGCCCTCGATGACGCGCTGACCGTGCTCGCCTGGTCGGTCGAGAACGGTGAGCTCCTCGGCATCGATGCGGGCCGGGTGGCCGTGGGCGGCGACTCGGCCGGGGGAAACCTCGCGGCTTCGCTCTGTCTGCGGGTCCGGGACGAGTTCGGTCCCGACATCGACTTCCAGCTGCTCGTCTACCCGGTGGTCGACTGCACCCTCAGCCAACCCTCGATGGAGGAGAACGCGGAGGGCTACTTCCTCACCAAGGACGCCATGGCGTGGTTCGTCGACCACTACCTCGGTGACGTCGACCCGAAGGACCCCTCGGTGTCACCCCTGCTGGCGGAGTCCCTGGCTGACCTCCCGCCCGCGCTGGTGATCACGGCCGAGTACGACCCCCTCCGAGACGAGGGGGAGGCCTACGCCGACGCCCTGCGCGACGCTGGCGTCGCGGTGGAGGCCGTCCGCTACGACGGGCAGATCCACGGCTTCGTCGGTTTGGCTGCGCTCCTCGACGATGGTCGGCACGCCCTTGACCGGGCCGGCGCGGCGCTGCGCACGGCCCTGGCGTGAGGTGCCTGGTCGTCGCCGTCATGCTGGCGGCGTCGGCCTGCGCGTCCGGGCAGGACCCAGGGCTGACCACCACCACCGGTGACGGTCCGACGACCACGTCGCACACGTTGTCGTCCTGCCCGTCCGGTGGCCCAGATGCCACCACGCCGGCGGCGGGCTGTCTCGACCCGGACGGGGTCGTGGTGCGGCCCTGACGGGACGACAGGGCTGGCAGATCCAGGGGGACCAGCCCGAAATCGCAGCGTTCCACAAGTGTGGTCAGGGCTCCGCCGCGACCTCGATCGGCCGGTCGCACCACGGTAGGGTCACCCGACCCGCCACCCCGATGAAGGAGCTCCTGGTGCCTCCCCTCCGTCCGGCGTCCCGGATTGCCTCCATCGCTGCGCTGAGCGCCGCGACCTTCGTCACGGCGGCGTGCGGATCCTCCGACTCCTCGACCTCTACCACGACGACCTCTGCCGATCGGTCCGACTCGACGACGACATCGGAGGCCGGGGCGGATTCCACGACGACCACTGCACCCGCGACGCTCGCCGAGATCACCGTGGCCGGCGGCGAGGTCGCCGGCGGCGCCGCTCGCATCGAGGTCGCAGTTGGGGAACCTGTCACGATCCGCGTCACGAGCGATGTGGCGGAGGAGGTCCACGTCCACGGCTACGACCTGATGGCCGACCTGACGCCCGGCGTCGCCGCGGAGGTGTCGTTCACGGCCGACATCCCCGGCGTGTTCGACGTCGAGCTGGAGCAGGCAGGCCTGAAGATCGCCGATCTCCGGGTCGGCTGAAACCCGATGATCTACGCCCACGGCGTGGGCGGCCGGTCCGACCTGCCTCTCGAGCTCTGGATGGTGGCCTACGGCGCCGCGTTCGCGCTGCTGATCTCCTTCGCCGCGCTCGTGGCGCTGTGGCCCCGGCCCCGCCTGCTGGCCCTCTCGGCCGGCGTCGCGCTGCCGTCCGCGATCCAGCGGGCGCGCCCGGTGCTCGCACTGGTGCTGCGAGCAGCGGGGCTGCTGGTGTTCGGCGTCACGATCGCGGCCGCGGTGATCGGCGGCCAGCGCGGGGACCTGACCCTGGCCCCCTACGCCGTCTGCGTCGTCTTCTGGGTGGGCATCCCGATGGCGAGCGCGCAGGTGGGGGATGTGTTCGCCGCCGCCAACCCGTTCGACTCCCTGGCCGCGCTGCTGCGGTTCCCTGACCGCACGTCGCGACCCGAGCCAGGGCTCTTGCCGGCGGCCGCCATGATCCTGTCGTTTGCGTGGCTCGAGCTGGCCTACCACGGCGGCTGCGGGGACGAGCGGGCGCTGGCAGGGTGGCTGGTCGGGTATGTCGCTGCCATCCTTGTGGGCGGGCGACTGTGGGGTCGCCAGTGGATCCGCCGCGCCGAGGGGTTCGCCGCCCTGTTCGGGCTCATCGCGCTCCTGGCGCCTCTCTACTGGGACCCGCAGGCGCGCCAGCTCCGGCTCCGCATGCCGCTCAGCGGCCTGGCGTCGATGCAGTTCCGGCCGGGGTTGTCCGCACTCGTGCTCGTGAGCCTGGGCTCGACGACCTTCGACGGCTTCACCCGCACCCAGCTGTGGGGCGATGTCATCGGCCAGCGCGTCGGCTGGGACCGCACAGTCGTGAACACGGTCGGGCTCGTCTGGATGATCGCCCTGGTCTCGGGCGCCTGGCTCGGGGCCACTCACGTAACGGCCCGCGTGACGGGCCGGCCTCCGCAGGAGATCGTCGCGGCCTTCACGCACTCGCTCGTGCCGATCGTGCTCGGCTACCTCGTTGCTCACTACTTCTCGTTCCTCGTCTTCGAGGGTCAGAACTTCATCGCCCTGGCCTCCGACCCCTTCGCCCGAGGCTGGGACCTGTTCGGCACGTTCAACAACACGGTGGACTACACGGTGGTGTCGACGCGCACGATCGCCAACGTGCAGGTGGTGGGCATCGTCGTCGGGCACGTGGCCGGGGTGGTGGTGGCCCACGACCGCTCGGTCGAGCTGTTCGAGCCACAGGTGGCCACGCCTTCGCAGTACCCGCTGCTGGCGGTGATGGTCGTGTACACGGTCGGGGCGCTGCTCCTCCTGCTCGGCGGCTGAGCAGCGCCGCGTCTCGCGCCGGCTCGGCCGGGCTCAGTGGGCGACCGGGTTGGACCAGGCGACCATGCTGAACCGGGCGAAGTCGGTGTCGGCGCTGATCATCTCGAGCCCGTGCTCGACGCACAGGGCGGCCAGCACGGCGTCGGAGATCAGGTTGGCCCGCAGGTCGAGATCTCGAACGAGGCGCCCCAGGATCTCCCGGTGCCCCGGGCCAGGCGAAGGGACCCACACCGAGGGTGCATCGAGCCACGCCTCGACGATCTCCCAGGCATCCGACGGCGCCAGCGGCTCTCGGAGGGCACGCGGGTTGGTGGCGATCCGGAGGAACGCGGTGGTCGACATCCAGGGGATGCCGACGCGCCGGGGTCCGTTGAGGGCCACCTCCATCCAGTTCCGCGCCGCCCCGTGGTGACGGCTCTCCTCGTCGACGGCGTACAAGAGGATGTTGGCGTCGACGAGCACCTAGCGCGACTCGCTGCCCTCGAGGAGGTCGATCGCCTCGGCCACGTTCGAGACGTCGATCTTCAGGCCCGCGGCACGTGTCGGTTGGCGGAAGGGCGCGACCGGTTCGCGCGGCAGCAGGGCACGTCGGATCAGCTCGTTGACAGCCTCTGACATGCCCATCCCGCGCTCCTTGCGGAGCTGCGCGACCGCCTGGGCGGCGTCGTCGTCGAGCTCCACCGTCGTGCGCATGCGCCGACTGTAGCATGCAAGTGTGTGATCTCCAGCATGTTGATGCAGCAGCCGTGACGTCCGCTCAGACGGGGCCGATGAGGCGGTCGGCCACCTTCATGGCGGTGTCGATCGAGATGGCGAAGCCGATGTTGGAGGCCTCGACGCCGCCCCCGCTGGACGCCACGGCGGTGTTGATGCCCACGACCCGACCGGCGGCGTCGACGAGGGCGCCCCCGGAGTTGCCGGAGCTGATGGCGGCGTCGGTCTGGATCAGCCCGGTGAGGGTCCCCGACTCGGTGTCGATGCTGCGGTCGAGGGCGGACACGATCCCCCGGGTGACGGTGAGCCCGCCGTCGAGGGCGAGCGCGTTGCCGATGGCGACGACCTCTTCGCCCACATCGGTGGTGCCGGCCGGAGCGACCTGGGCGGCGACGAGGCCGCTGGTGTCGGCCACGTGGACGACCGCGATGTCCGCAGTCGTGTCCGCGGCCACCAACGTCGCCGGGCGAGCGTCACCGTCGACCGTGACCGTGATCGAGGTGGCGCCGTCCACGACGTGGGCGTTGGTGAGGATGTGACCGGCGTCGTCGATGACCACGCCGGTGCCGGCGCCCTGGCCCTCGCGGACGAACGGACCCTGGCGAACCCGGATCGTGGTCTCGATCGACACCACTGACGGGCCGACCGCAGCCAGCACCGAGGCCACGTCGAGCTCGTTGCCGTGAACGACCATGCTGGCGGGGGTGGCGACCGCCGGTGCGCTTGCCGTTGTCTCGCCGTCACGCCCGAGCACCCCGCCGGCGTACCCGGCCAGGAGCGAGAGGACGACGGTGACCGCGGGGACGAGCAGCCGCCGACCGGGGCGCGAGGCGGGCCTGAGAGCCGGCGGGGGAGGCGGAGGTGGGCTCCACGCGGGGGGAACGGCACCGGTCGGCGGCTGGCCCACCTCGCTGAGGAGATCGAGCGGAGGCGGAGGGGACACGGCGGGATCGACGTGTGAGCCCAGCTGATCGGGGGCGCGATCAGGGTCGGCGAGGTAGGTCATGCGCGCATCGTCGGACCCGAAGCTCAGACGTCACCGTCAGCCGCCCGTGAGCTTGCTGAGAGGTTGGCCCGAGAGCGAACGGGCCAACCGAAGCAGGGCGGCGTCAGCTCCGTCGGCAACTGCACTGGGCGCAGCTGGACCTCGTGACCTGAGCCCGCGTCGAGGTCGGTCTGCTTACGCCAGCGCGCTGCAGATCGTGTCGATCATGATGAAGGTGACGTCGTAGGGATCGCAGTTGGCGTTCGGCCGCCGGTCCTCGATGTAGCCCTTCTTGTCCACCTCGACCTGCCAGGGGATGCGCACCGACGCGCCGCGGTCGGACACGCCGTAGTTGTACTCCGTGTACGGCGCCGTCTCATGCTGGCCGGTGAGGCGGTCCTCGATGCCGTGGCCGTAGAGGGCGACGTGCTCGGCCCGCCTCGGTCCGAGCGCCTCGCAGGCGGCGATGATCGGGTCGTAGCCCTCGCGCATGGCCTTCGTGGAGAAGTTGGTGTGGGCGCCGGCGCCGTTCCAGTCGCCCTTGACGGGCTTCGGGTCGAGCGTGGCCGACACGTCGAAGTCCTCCGCGATGCGGTAGAGGAGCCACCGTGCGAGCCAGAGCTCATCGGCCACCTGCGGAGCGCCCACGGGCCCGACCTGGAACTCCCACTGGCCGGGCATCACCTCGGCGTTGATGCCGGAGATGTGCAACCCGGCGGCGAGGCAGGCGTCGAGGTGGGCTTCCACCACGTCGCGGCCGTACACCTCGTCGGCGCCGACACCGCAGTAGTAGCCGCCCTGCGGGGCGGGGAAGCCGCCGAACGGGAAGCCGTACGGCCGTCCGTCCTTGAAGAACGTGTACTCCTGCTCGATGCCGAAGATGGGCTCCTGGTCGGCGTACTTGGCGGCGACCTCGGCGCAGCGGCGCCGGGTGTTCGTGGCGTGCGGCTTCATGTCGATGTACAGCACCTCGCACATCACGA
>DAIQBC010000191.1:0-5502 GCA_036781345.1 Acidimicrobiales bacterium
CCGGCGGGCAGGTGGAGCTGGCCACGCCGCCGACCGACCCCTGGTGGCACTCGCTGGAGGCCCTCCGCGTCGACGGCGCAGCGGTGCGCGCCCGACTGGCCGTCGCCGGCTTGGTGGCGGTGGGCGCGGGGATGGACCCCTTCCGGGAGCCCGCCCGCACGCTCACGCTCCCCCGCTACGACGCCATGCAGGCCTACTTCGACGAGTGGGGCCCCGAGGGCCGACGGATGATGTCGAGCTGCGCGTCGATCCAGGTCAACGTCGACTCGGGCGATCCCGCCACCCTCGGCCGCCGATGGGACGTCGCCCACCGCATCGGCCCGGCCGTCGCCGCTGCGTTCTCGTGCTCACCGGGCCCAGTGCACCGCTCTGAGCGCCTGGCCGTGTGGAACGCCATCGACCCCTCGCGCACGAAGCCGGTGCTGGCCTCGGGACGCCTGGCGGAGGACTGGAGCGACTACGTGCTCGCCGCCCGTCTCATGTTCGTGCACGACGAAGCGGATGACTCGTGCACCTATGTTGCCGTCCCGATGTCGTTCGGGGAGTGGGTGGACGACGGCATCGCCGGCCGCCGTCCGACCCTTGCCGACCTCGCGTACCACTGCACCACGCTGTTCCCGCCGGTGCGGCCGCGCGGCTGGCTGGAGGTCCGCTGGCTCGACTGCCTTCCGGCGGGGCTCGCCGAGGTGGCCACCGCCGCCGTGGTCGCCCTCCTCATCGACGAGCCGGCCGGGCAGCTCGCCATCGAGGCCTGCGCGGCGGTCGACCGCGTTGCCTCGTGGACGACCACAGCGGGGCTCGGGCCGCGCGACCATGACCTCGCCACAGCTGGCGCGGCGTCGCTGCTCGCCGCCGCCGACGCCCTGGATCGGACTGCGGCCCCGGCCCGCTGGGCAGAGGCGGTGGCTGAAGCGGCCGAGCGCTGGCCGGCCAAGGGCCGCTCCCCGGCCGACGACCTCGAGGATCGTCTGGCGGACGGCGCGACCGCCTTTGACCTGGCCGACCCGGCGCACGAGGTCCGCTGGTGAGCGAGGCCGTACATGACGAGGTGGTGGCGGCGCTGACCACCTCGCGCCGCCGGTTCCTCTCGATCCTCGAGCCCTTCGACGAGCCGGTGCTCCGACGTCAGCACGATCTGCTGATGTCCCCGTTGCTCTGGGACCTGGCCCACGTAGCCAACTACGAGGACCTCTGGTTGGTGCGGGCGCTCGGTGACGCGCCCACGCGTGAGGGGCTCGATGACCTCTACGACGCCTTCAAGCAGCCTCGCCGCGTGCGGGAGGCGCTCCCGCTTCTCGGCCTGAGCGAGGCCGTGGCCTACGGACGGGCCGTGCGGGCCCGGGCCCTCGACCGGCTCGAGCGCAGCGACCTCGGCCCTGACGGCCCCGATCCGCTGCTCCGCCACGCCTTCGTGCACCACATGGTGGTGCAGCACGAGCACCAGCACGCCGAGACCCTCCTGGCTGCCATCCAGCTGCTGCCGGTGGAGGAGGGGCACGTGCTCACCTCGTCTCCGCCTCCGGGTGCGCAGCTGGTGCCGCCGGCCGAGGTGTTCGTGCCGGCCGGGTCCTTCGCCATGGGCACGGACGACCCGGGGGCCCTCGACAACGAACGGCCTGTCCACGACGTGCACCTGCCCGCCTACTGGATCGACGCCGTGCCGGTCACCAACGGGCAGTACCGCGCCTTCGTGGAGTCCGGTGGCTACGACCAAGCCCAGTGGTGGAGCGACTCCGGCTGGGTGTGGCGCCACGAGGCGCACCTCGACGCGCCGCAGTTCTGGTCGCGCGACGGTGACGGGTGGGCCCGCCTCCGCTTTGGCACCGTCGAGCCGCTACCCGACGACGAGCCCGTGCAGCACGTCTGCTGGTACGAAGCCGATGCCTACGCCCGCTGGGCGGGTCGCCGCCTGCCGACGGAGGCCGAGTGGGAGAAGGCGGCCCGGTTCGACTCGGCCACCGGCGCCAGCCGGCGGTGGCCGTGGGGCGACGGGGAGCCGACCCCTGCCCACGCCAACCTCGATCAACGCCATCTCGGTCCCGCTCCCGTGGGCGCCTATCCGGCCGGCGTGAGCGCGCTCGGCTGCCACCAGATGGTGGGCGACGTCTGGGAGTGGACCGCCAGCGACTTCGTCGCCTATCCCAGCTTCGCGTGGTTCCCCTACGCTGAGTACTCCGCCGTGTTCTTCGGTGCTGACCACAAGGTCCTCCGCGGGGGCTCGTGGGCCACCCACAACACGGTGGGGCGGCCGACCTTCCGCAACTGGGACCTGCCCATCCGTCGGCAGATCTTCGCCGGCTTCCGCACCGCGAGGGATGCCTGATGTGCCGCCACCTTGCCTACGTCGGTCCTCCGCGGTCCCTGGCCTCGTTGCTCCATGAGCCCGAGCAGTCGCTGGAGCGCCAGAGCTGGAAGCCGCTGTTCCAGCAGGAGGGCGCCATGAACGCCGACGGGTGGGGCGTGGGCTGGTGGGACCCCGAGGTGCGCCCCGAGCCTGCGCGCTACAGAACCGCGGCGCCGATGTGGACCGACCGGTCCTTTCGCTCGGTCGCCGAGGTCGTGCACGCCGGCTCGTTCGCAGCTGCAGTCCGCAGCGCCACCCCGCCGTCGCCCATCGTCCACACCGGCAACGCCCCGTTCGCAGCCGGACCGTGGCTGTTCTCCCTCAACGGGTTCGTGCGGGGCTTCCGCGGGGCCGTCGGCGAGGGGCTCCGCCGTCTCGTCAGCGAGGAGCGCGCAGTCGGGATCGACGGCACCAGCGACTCCGAGGTGCTCTTCGCCCTCGTGCTCGATGCCCTGGCCGCGGGCGCGACGCCCGAGGAGGCGCTGGCTCGAGTCATCGCAGAGGCTCTGGAGCGGGCGGAAGGCCACCTCAACCTGCTCCTCGCCGACGCCCACACCGTCGTGGCCACCACGTGGGGCAACTCGCTGTTCACCTTGAGGGACTCCGGGCTGGCCACGGGCGGGGTGCTGGTGGCCTCCGAACCACTCGACGCCAACCACGACTGGACGGCCGTGCCTGACGGATCCGTCGTGCGAGCCACCCGCAACGACCTCGATGTCTCGCCGCTCGCGTCCCACGGAGGACCCACATGACCGTCACCAAGATCGCAGACCGCTGCACCATCGAGGTGCACCTCAGCGAGGCCGACCTGGCCGCGGCCCTGCGGCGTGACGCACGGGCAGGGCTGACTTGCACCCCCAAGCACCTGCCACCCAAGTGGTTCTACGACGAGCGCGGCTCGCTGCTCTTCGACGACATCACGCGGCTGGAGGAGTACTACCCCACCCGTCGTGAGACGGAGATCCTCCAGCGGGAAGCGGCGACCATCGCCGCTCGCACCGGAGCCACCACCCTGCTGGAGCTCGGGTCGGGCACCTCCACCAAGACCCGCCTGCTGCTCGACGCACTCGCCGCCGCCGGCACCCTCGAGCGGATCGTGCCCTTCGACGTCTGCGAGCCGATCCTCGTGACCGCAAGCCCGGAGCTGGCGGTGCGCTACCCGCGGGTGCGGGTCGACGCCGTGGTGGGCGACTTCGAGTGCCACCTCGGCCGGCTGCGCCTGGAGGGAACCACCCTCGTGGCCTTCCTCGGTGGCACCATCGGCAACCTCGGGCCGGCGGCTCGGGCCACGTTCCTCCAGGAGCTGACCGACCAGATGGCGCCGGGCGACTGGCTCCTCCTGGGCACGGATCTCGTGAAGGATCCGGCCCGACTGGTGGCCGCCTACGACGATGCCGCCGGCGTCACCGAAGAGTTCAACCGCAACGTCCTCCACGTCCTCAACCGGGAGCTCGACGGAGACTTCGCACCCTACCGCTTCGCCCACGTGGCCCGCTGGAACCGCAAGGAACAGTGGATCGAGATGCACCTGCAGGCCGAGGGCCACCAGCACGCCCGCCTCCGTGCCCTTGACCTCGAGATCGACGTGGAGGACGGCGAGATGATCCTCACGGAGATCAGCGCCAAGTTCACACGGGCCCGCATCGAGGAGGAGGTGGCGGCGGCCGGCCTGAAGCTCGACCAGCTGCTGGTGGACGCCGCCGGCGACTTCGCGGTGTCGCTTGCCACCAAGCCGTGAGGTGAGCACCGCGTAGCCTGGGCCGCATGCCCGAGTACACCGCCCCCCTGGCCGACATGCGCTTCGTCCTCGAGCACCTCGCCGACCTCCAGTCGGTGGCGTCGCTCCCCGGGTTCGACCACGTCGAGGCCGATGCCGTCTACAGCGTGCTGGAGGAGAGCGCCCGGTTCATGGAGGACCTCGTGGCGCCCCTGAACCGGGGGGGCGATCTGCAGGGCAGCGTGTGCAACGCCGACGGCACCGTCACCACCCCCGACGGGTTCGTCGCCGCCTACAAGGCCTACGTCGGGGCCGGCTGGGGTGGTGTTGTGTTCCCCGCCGAGTACGGCGGCGGCGGGTTCCCCTGGCTGGTGGGCATCGCGATGCAGGAGATGCTCACCTCCGCCAACATGGCCTTCTCGATGTGCCCCCTGCTCAACCAGGGCGCGGTCGACATGCTGCTCCACCACGCCTCTGAGGAGCACAAGGAGACCTACCTCCCCAAGATGATCTCGGGGGAGTGGACCGGCACGATGAACCTCACCGAGCCCCAGGCCGGTTCCGACGTCGGCGCCCTCACCACGAAGGCGGTCCCGCAGGACGACGGCACCTACCGGATCACCGGCACGAAGATCTTCATCAGCTTCGGTGAGCACGACCTGAGCGAGAACATCATCCACCTGGTGCTGGCCCGCACGCCCTCGGCGCCACCCGGGACCAAGGGCATCAGCTGCTTCATCGTCCCCAAGTACCTGCTCGATGACGACGGCAGCCTCGGCGCGCGCAACGACGTCACCTGCGTTGGCATCGAGCACAAGATGGGGATCAAGGCCAGCCCCACCTGCGTGCTCAGCTACGGGGACCGCGGCGAGGGGGCGGTGGGGTTCCTGATCGGCGAGGAGAACGCCGGCATGCGCTACATGTTCACGATGATGAACAACGCCCGGCTGTCCGTGGGTGTGGAGGGCCTGGGCCTGGCCGAGCGCGCCTTCCAGATGGCGGTGACCTACGCGAAAGAGCGCAAGCAGGGCCGAGTCCCCGGGTACCCGGCGGGGCACCAGTCAGCGATCGTCGAGCACCCGGATGTGCGCCGCATGCTGCTCACGCAGCGGGCTGGCATCGAGGCCCTGCGCGGCGTGATCTACCTCAACGCGGCCGCTCTCGACCGCGCGTCCCACGGCGCCGATGAGGCCGCGCGGGCGGCGGGCGCGGAGCTGGCCGACCTGCTCACCCCGGTGTCCAAGGGGTGGGGCACCGACCTCGGCGTGGAGCTCACCAGCCTCGCCCTCCAGGTGTTCGGCGGCATGGGGTACATCGAGGAGACCGGTGTGGCGCAGCACGTCCGCGATGCCCGCATCGCGCCGATCTACGAGGGCACCAACGGCATCCAGGCCATCGACCTCGTGGGCCGGAAGCTGCCGATGCGCGGTGGCGCCGCCGT
>DAIQBC010000192.1:0-5489 GCA_036781345.1 Acidimicrobiales bacterium
CGACGAGCTTCATCGACTCGTCCGTGAAGCGTGAGACGACCTACAGGTATCGGCTCGCTGCCTCTGACGTGACCGCGACGGTGTACTCGAACATCGCGGTCGGCGTGTCTCGGTAACAGCCGACCTTCCGCGGTGTGACGCCCCCCGCAGGTCGTAGCACCAGTGTCCACTGGTGCGTGCGACCGGAACGGGCAGATCGTGGGTCTCGCAGCACCACCGCTGCCCCGGGGCAACCCGTCCGCATCCCTTGAAGGAGCCCACCATGTCCAACCGCAAGCGTACCGCCCGCATCCTTGCCGCCACCGCCGCCCTTTCCGTTGTCGGCGTGTTCGGGGCCGCGCCCGCCATGGCCCAGACCGGAGACGTCATCGTCACCGGCACCTGCAGCGCCGGCTCCACGTACAAGCTCAAGCTCGGGGCCCGCGACGGCGTGATCGAGACCGAGTTCGAGGTCGACTCGAACGTGGTCGGCCAGACCTGGGGCGTGGGAATGGCCGACAACGGCGCGCTCGTGTTCCTCGGCCTCCGCACCACCGCGGCCCCGAGCGGTTCCTTCACCGTTCGGCCGCGCATCCGCGACCGTGTCGGTACGGACTCGGTCTTGGCGGCGGCTGCCAACCCGCGCACCGGCGAGCTGTGCGTCGCCAGAGCCTCCATCTGACGTCCGAGCTCACGTCGCAGTGCGATCCGGCGCCCAGCGGGCGCCGGATCGCCGCGCGCCCGGACGTCTACTGTCGGCAGTGATGCCCCAACGCGACGGATCCCGGGCGTCGACCGGCCGGCTCAGCGTGGCCTGGCAGGTCGGTCAGTTCCTGCTCGCGGGTGCGGTGGCACTGGCCCTGGTCGGGCTCGCGACGTCGGTCGCCAGTCGACGGGTCGGCGAGCGCGAGGCGATCGTGGAGGCCCGCAGCACCACCCTCGCCGCCGCGCAGGGTGTCGTCGAGCCAGCCGTGACCGACGGGCTCGTGTCCGGGTCGACCCCTGCGGTGGCCAAGGTGGATCGCGCCGTGCAGACCAGCATCGTGCAGAGCTCGATCGTGCGGGTGAAGATCTGGCGGTCCGATGGCCTCATCGTCTACTCCGACGAGGGGCGGCTGATCGGGTCGAGGTATGCGCTCGGCGCGGACGAGCAGGAGTCCCTCAGCACCGGGCGCATCGACGCCGAGGTGAGCGACCTCAGCAAGCCCGAGAACCGCTACGAACGGGGCTATGAGAAGCTGCTCGAGGTCTACCTGCCGATCCGGACGCCCGACGGTCAACCCCTCCTGTTCGAGGCCTACTACGAGTACGGCGCGGTGCATGCGGCCGGCTCGCGGCTGTGGCGCAGCTTTGCCCCGATCTCACTGACCGCGCTGGTCATGCTCGAGCTCGTCCAGGTGCCGTTGGCGTGGTCGCTGGCGCGGCGGTTGCGGCAGCGGCAGCGAGAACGCGAGGGTCTGCTCAGGCAGGCCCTCGAGGCCTCGGACATCGAGCGGCGCCGGATCGCCGCCGACCTGCACGACGGCGTGGTGCAGGAGCTGGCGGGCGTGGCCTATTCGCTCGCGGGCGCAGCCCGCACCGGACCCGATGAACCCTTGGCCGACCCGAAGCGCACGATGGAGGCATCGGCCGAGACCGTGCGAGAGAGCATCAAGGCGCTGCGCTCGCTGCTCGTGGAGATCTACCCACCGGACCTGGAGCGCGAGGGTCTCGACTCAGCACTGTCCGATCTGCTGGCCCGGTCGAGTGGACGGGGGGTGGCCGCCGAGCTCGACACCAGCGGCATCCACGCTCCGGTCCCCGCGCCGATCGCCGGTCTGCTCTACCGGGCCGCCCAGGAAGCGTTGCGGAACACGCTCAACCACGCGGAGGCCACCACACTGCACATGCGGGTGGCAACCGCGGCTGATCTCGCGACGCTCGAGGTGGACGACGACGGGCGCGGCTTCGACCCTGCCACCGCGGCCGCCGAGGGCCATGTCGGACTCAAGGGGCTGCAGGGCCTCGTCACCGATGCGGGCGGACGGCTCACGGTTCGTTCGGCACCGGGCGATGGAACGCAGATCCGAGTGGAGGTGCCGTTGCGGTGATCCGGGTCCTGGTGGTCGACGATCACGCCGTGGTGCGTGGGGGTCTGGAGCAGCTGCTGGCGACGGCCGACGACATCGAGCTGGTGGGCGCGGCGTCAGACGGTGCGGAAGCGGTCTTGAGGGCCGGGGAGCTGCGTCCGGACGTGATCCTGATGGACCTCTCGATGCCGGTGCTCGACGGGATCGAGGCCACTCGGCAGATCGTCGATGCCCACCCTGGCATCCACGTGATCGCCCTCACGTCGTTCTCCGACAACCGCCGCATCCTCGAGGCCCTCCGCGCTGGTGCCACGGGATACCTGCTGAAGCATGCGGGCCCCGACGAGCTGCTCGGGGGGATCCGGGCTGCACAGGAGGGCGGGTCGCCCCTTGACCCGAAGGCGGCGCGGGTGCTGCTCGACGCCCAGCGCGTGCTGCGGCCCGCTCAGGAGCTGAGCGCACGGGAGGTAGAGGTCCTCCGGCTGGTGGCGGGTGGACTGGCCAACAAGCAGATCGCCCGGAAGCTGGGGATCAGCGAGCGGACGGTCAAGGCGCACCTCACCAACGTCTTCCAGCGCCTCGGCGTCACCGATCGCACGCAGGCGGCGCTCTGGGCCCAGGAGCACCTGCCGGAGGACGGCCCCGTCTGAAGCGCATCGGGGCGCACACGCGGTGGAGGCCCCCTCTCGGGGAGCCTCGACCGCGGGGGGTGCGTGACGAAGATGAGCTGCGGATGCTCAGCCGTCGCTGCCGTGCCCGCCGTGGCCGCTGTCGTCGCTGCCGCCGGAGTCGGAGCCGGAGTGGGAGTCGTGCGAGGAGTCGTCTGAGCCCCCGCCGCCGTCGCCGCCGTTGTCGTCGTTGAGGTCGTGGCCGCTGCCATCGGAGCTGGACTCCCCCGACGAGCCGGTGCCGTTGTCGTCGGAGGCGTCGTTGAGGCCGTCGGTGCCGCTGTCGTCGTTGAGGCCGTCGGTGCCGTTGTCGTCGTCGATGGCGTCGCCGCCGTTGTTGTCGTTGAGGTCTTCGGTGGCGTCGTCGGCCTCGTCGTCGATGGCGGTGTCGTCCGTGGCATCGTCGATGCCGTTGTTGCTGTTGTCGTCGTTGAGGTCAGTGGCCGGGTCGTCGATGCCGTGGTCCTCGACCTGGGAGACGAAGGTCGGCGGAGGCGTCGAGCTCACCGAGTGCGCCGCGGCGAGAGCGGCACCTCCCAGCGGAGGGATGGAGAGGGCGACGAGACCGGCTGTCAGAGTGGGCTTGCGCATCGAGGGCTCCTTGAGGGGGGTGAGGTGGGGCTGACCTCTAGGATCGGCCGTGCCTGGTCGGAGTCGGTAGTGGACACTGGTACTAGGACCACCCCGTCCCCGGCGATGGGTCGCCGGCGGTCTGGGAGACTCGTCTGACCATGGACCCCGGCGACGACGAGCAAGCAGAGACGGGCGGCCGTCTGAGCCGCAACGTCTACGTCGTGTCGCTCGTGTCGTTCCTGCAAGACACCGCCTCGGAGATCCTCTACCCCGTGCTGCCGTTCTTCGTCACCGGCGTGCTGGGTGCACCCCCGGCGGTGCTCGGCTTGATCGAGGGGCTGGCGGATGGGACGGCCTCGGCGATGAAGGCCGTGTCAGGCCGGCTGGCCGACCTGCGGCATCGGCGACCCCTGGTCGCCGCTGGCTACGGCGCCTCCGCCTTCGGCAAGCTGCTGCTCGCGCTGGCCGGCGCCTGGCCCATGGTCCTCGCGGCGCGCATGACCGATCGGGTGGGCAAGGGGCTGCGCGGCCCGCCTCGCGACGCCATCATCGCCGATGAGACGACGCCGGCCAACCGGGGTCGGGCCTTCGGGTTCCACCGCGCGGCCGATACCGCGGGCGCCGTGGTGGGCCCCCTCATCGGGCTCGGGCTCTACGAGCTGGTGGGCCAGCGGTTCCGCCCGCTGCTGTGGATCGCAGTGATCCCAGCGCTGCTGAGCCTCGCGGCCGTCTTCACCATCCGCGAACGCCCGCACGCGCGCCCTCGATCAGAAGCGCCGTGGGCCCCCCGCGGCCTACCCAGGCACTACTGGCGCGTCGTCGGCCTCATCGCAGTGTTCGGCGTCGTCAACTTCCCGGACACGCTGCTGCTCCTACGGGCCAAGGACCTGGGCCTGGACTTCGCCGGCGTGGTCTTCGTCTACGTGCTCTACAACACCACCTACGCACTGCTCAGCTACCCCGCCGGCGTCGTCTCCGATCGGCTCAGCCGGCGCGCCGTGTTCGGAGTCGGGCTGGTCGTGTTCTCCGTGACCTACCTCGGCTTCGGGCTCACGACCACGGCGGCCTGGGTGTGGGTGCTGTTCCCGTTCTACGGCGTCTACACCGCGCTCACCGATGGCGTGAGTCGGGCATGGATCGCCGACCTCGTACCGGAGGACGAGCGGGGCACCGCGCTCGGCATTCACGCCGCTGTCAGCGGCACCGGTCTGCTCATCGCCGGGGTGTGGGCCGGGCTGGCCTGGCACGGGACCGGTCACGTGCCCTTCCTCGTGTCGGGCGGCGTCGTGGCGGTGCTGGCGGCCGTGCTGCTCCTTGGGGCTCCCGTGGCCGAGGTGCCCTCGGCCAGTGCGCTCACATCGTCCTGACGGCCGCACCATGATGGGGGGATGACCACCAGACCGGAAGCGCTAACGGCGACGTTGGACGCCAACGAGGCGGTGGCCTCGGTGGCCTACCGACTCAGCGATGTCGTGGCGATCTACCCGATCACTCCGGCCTCCCCCATGGGCGAGCACACCGACGAGTGGTCGGCGGCCAAGCGACCCAACCTTTGGGGTTCGGTGCCCGACGTCGTCGAGATGCAGTCCGAGGGTGGTGCCGCCGGCGCGGTGCACGGCGCGTTGCAGGCGGGAGCGCTGACCACGACGTTCACCGCGTCGCAGGGTCTCCTGCTGATGATCCCCAACCTCTACAAGATCGCAGGCGAGCTCACCTCGTTCTGCCTGCACGTCGCGGCTCGCAGCATCGCCACCCACGCAGTGTCGATCTTCGGCGACCACTCGGACGTCATGGCAGTGCGCCAGACAGGCTTCGCCCTGCTCGCCTCCGGGTCGCCGCAGGAGGCCCAGGACCTCGCGGCCATCGCCCACGCCGCCACCCTCCGAGCGCGAGTCCCTTTCCTGCACTTCTTCGACGGGTTCCGCACGTCGCACGAGATCCAGAAGCTCACCGTCCTCGACGATGATGTGCTGCGCTCGCTCATCGACCCCGGCCTGGTCGCGGCCCACCAGGAGCGGTCGCTGTCACCGGAGCGGCCGGTGGTCCGAGGCACCACCCAGAACCCCGACGCGTTCTTCCAGAGTCGTGAGGCCGTCAACGCGTACTACGACGCCTGCCCGACCATCGTCGCGGACACCATGGACCGCTTCGCGGAGCTCACCGGGCGCCAGTACGCCCCCTTCGACTACGTGGGCCACCC
>DAIQBC010000193.1:0-5482 GCA_036781345.1 Acidimicrobiales bacterium
GGGCATGAGTGGGTGCTCGACACCGGCGTCCGACATTTCTAGTATCGCGCCCTACCCTTACCCAACTACAGTCACCCCCGCTGCCACTTTCGTACCCACGGGGGACACCATGGATGCTCTGCGTACGCCCGAGGACCGCTTCACAAGCCTGCCCGGCTACCCCTTCGAGCCGCACTACGTGGAGATCCCCGACGGTGACGGCGGCACGCTGCGCGTCCACCACCTCGACGAGGGCGACCCTGACGCCCCGGTCGTGCTGCTGCTCCACGGCGAGCCGAGCTGGAGCTACCTCTACCGCCACATGATCCCGGTGCTGGTCGCCGCCGGCCTGCGAGCGGTTGCCCCCGACCTCGTCGGCTTCGGTCGCTCCGACAAGCCGGCCCACCGCACCGACTACACCTACGCGCGCCACGTGGCGTGGCTGTCGTCGCACGTGTTCGACGTGCTCGACCTGCGCGACATCACCCTCGTCTGCCAGGACTGGGGCGGCCTCCTCGGCCTGCGGCTCGTGACCGCGCAGCCCGACCGCTTCGCCGGCGTGGTGGCCGCCAACACCTTCCTGCCCACGGGCGACGGCAGCCCGAGCGACGCCTTCCTCGCCTGGCAGCGGTTCTCGCAGGAGGTGCCGGAGATGCCGATCGGGCGGATCGTCGACGGCGGGTGCACGTCCACCCTGAGCCCGGAGGTGATCGCGGCCTACGACGCCCCCTTCCCGGACGAGACCTTCAAGGAGGGCGCCCGCCAGTTCCCCCTGCTCGTGCCCACGTCCCCGGAGGATCCCGAGGCCCCCGCCAACCGGGCGGCCTGGGAGGTGCTGGCCGCCTTCGAGCGCCCGTTCGTCTGCGCCTTCAGTGACCAGGACCCGGTCACGGCCGGGAACGAGCGCCACCTGATCAGCCGGATCGCGGGGGCCAATGGTCAGCCCCACACGACCATCGTCGGTGGTGGCCACTTCCTGCAGGAGGACTGCGGGCCCGAGCTGGCCCAGGTCGTGATCGAACTGATCGGACGCCGCTAGCGAGTGACAAACCGCCCATCTCGGACGTACACCTCACTCGCGACGAGGATCCGGCTAGGCCACTCGGCCCTACTCACTCCTGTTCAGCCCGTGTCGCGCCGATCCAGAGGCCGTGGCGGAGGATCGACGGAACACGAGCGGTGACCTGCCGCCGCCTGCCGTGCTGGCGGCCATGGCGCCCTACCTCACACAGGCCGTGGAGCTGGTCGACCGCCGGGGCGACGTGCTCTGGCGGCTTGGCCCACCCGATGGAGTGCTCGGCCGCGGGCCTCGAACCGCCACGTCGGTGGTCACCCTCGTCCATCCCGAGGACCTGCCTCGCCTCCTCGAGTTCGGCACCGCGGTCCTCGAGTCCGAGCCGGGGTGGCGGGGTGGGATCCCGGTGCGCCTTCATCACCTGGACGGGTCCTGGCGCGCCTACGCCATCGAGGTCGTGAACCACCTCGGCGACCCCTCCCTCGACGGCATCATCGTCAGGACCCGAGAGGTGCCCACCATGCCCGTGGATGCCGAGACCGACGTTCGCGAGGTCTCGGAGGAGTCGATGGCCGAGTCGATCGCCGAGGCCGTGCCGGTGGCCCTCATGGTGCTGGACCGTCTCGGTCGCATCGAGTTCGCCAACCAGGCCGCGCGAGCGATCTGCGACTTCCCCGGCGGCCCTACCCAAGGCCGCTACCTCCCTGATGTGGCCGTCGAGGCCGACCGCCCCGGCGTGACCCGCGCCGTCACGGACCTCCTCAACCATCACGGCAGTCGCGCCATCGTCTTCGGTACCCGAGGCTGGCAGGGGCGAGGTGACCTACGGCTGATCGAGGCACACCTGCTGGCCCGCGGCCTGGCCGACCGACCGAGCACGATCATCGTCACCCTCGACGACGTCACGGAGCGCCGCCGCGAGGAAGAGGACCTCCGACGCCGTGCCAGCCGCGACCCGCTCACCGGTGTGCTCAACCGTGCCGCGGTGCTCGAGGAGATGGAGGCTCGCCTCGCCGGTGGTCCGCTCACCGTCATCTACTGCGACCTCGACGGCTTCAAGTCGGTCAACGACACCTACGGCCATGCGGGCGGCGACGAGCTCCTGGTGCGCGTGGCGCGCCTGCTCACGTCCATGGCCCGGAGCACGGACGCCGTGGGTCGTCTCGGCGGCGACGAGTTCGTCATCGTGTGCGACGGGCTCACGAGACCGCACACCGCCAACCTCATCGAGCGCCTCGGCGATGCCTTCGAGGTCGGGCTGGGGGTGCGGATCAGCGTCGGCGTGGCCGGCGACCCCGGGGGTGGCGATGCCGCTGAGCTGCTCGCGCAGGCAGACCGGGCCATGTACGACAACAAGCGCCGCCTCCGCCGCCAGGCCCACGACGAGTCGACGCGGCACTAGCCCCAGCTCCACGCCGAGTGGACACCGACGGCGGCGACGATGACGACGACGACGCCCATGACCATCTGCCGAATGCCGAGGATGGCGGCTCGGGGCACCGGACGGCGAGCGGCGGCCCGTTGGAGCCCGACGACCGCCCCCACTGTGCCGGCCGCCATGAGGAGCCGCGGCTCCAACCACACCGCCCCCGCCGCCGTCGTCATGGCCGCGGCGTCCGCCGCTGCCAGGATTCCGGCCTGGGTCGGACGGCCGTGGAGACGAGCGATCTGGGCCCGGACATGGGGGATCGAGGTGGCCACCCGAGCCGTGAGGAGCAGCGATGCCCCTGCCGCGAGCCGCCCGGCACCACCGCCCGCCAGGACGACGATCCCCGCGACTGCACACACGCCCGCCGCACCGGCCAGCTCCGGGAGGAGCTGCCGGCCTCGGGACCGCACCTCGAACCAGGCCTCCACCATGATCAGCGGCGCCGCCAGCACGGCGGGAACCCAGAAGCTCTTGGCGGACAGCCCGACCGCGGCGCCGACCAGGCCGGCCAGGACGAGGAGCTCCACGGCTCCGATCGCTGCGGCGAGACGCGTCCGATCGATCCACCGACGCCGGTAGAGATCGACGGCGACCACCTTCAGGGGTGTGCGCGCCACGAAGGCCACCATCGCCGCGGCCGCCAGGCACCCACCCGCGACACTCGGCGCGAGCAGCAGCCCAAGGAGACCGGGCTCCAGCGTGAGCCCCCAGCCGCCGTGCTCACGAGGCACTGCGACGGCGCGGAGTTCTGTCTGCGGACGCAGGCTCACGAGAGGAACCTACGGCCGATGCCCGGCCCGGTCCCACCCCGGGTACGGTCAGAGCATGAACTGGGACAACGGGTGGCACCATGACGGCATAGGGGCCGGCGGCTTGCTGTTCATGGCCGTCATGATGCTGGCATTCTGGGGTGGCCTCGCCTGGCTCGTCATCACCTTGATCCGCGGTGATGGCCCCAGTCGTCACCCGGCACCACCCGTCGGCGATCGTCCCGACCCTGAGCAGATCCTGCACGAGCGCGTTGCCCGCGGCGAGATCGACATCGACGAGTACCACCAGCGCATCGACGCCCTACGAGCGAAGCGACCGGCCCCGTAGGCGTCGACGATGAGGGAGCCGCTCTGGGCCGCGCGCACCTAGGGTCGCGTGCCATGACCGACGAGGCCACGCTCCCGAAGCCCGCCAGCCTTGCGACGTCGGCGGTCAACGCCGCCGCCGCGGCTCGATTCGACTTCAGTGAGCGGGCCGACTTCGAGCGCGTCCAACGCGGGCTGCTCGCCCGGCTCGACCCACCCATCGTGAGCGGTAGGGCAGGCAATGTGCTCTGGGACGGGGGCCGGTTCGACTTCATCGAGGGTGAGGCCCCGCCGTCAGTGCACCCGAGCTTGTGGCGTCAGGCGCAGCTCAACAACGTCCACGGCCTGTTCGAGGTCGTACCCGGCATCTACCAGGTGCGCGGCTACGACATCTCGAACATCTCGTTCATCCGCAGTGACCACGGGTGGATCGTGATCGACCCGCTGACGGTCGCCGAGACGGCCAAGGCAGCCCGCGGGCTGGTCGACGTGCAGTTCGGTCCGCTACCGATCGTGGCCGTGATCTACACCCATAGCCACGCCGATCACTATGGCGGCATCCGCGGCATCGTCACCGACGACGAGATCGCGGCCGGAACCGTGCGCATCATCGCTCCCGACGGCTTCCTCGAGGCGGCCATCAACGAGAACGTGACCGCCGGGCCAGCCATGACGCGACGGGCGATGTTCATGTACGGCGTCCTGTTGCCCACGGGGCCACTCGGCCACGTCGATGCCGGCCTGGGCAAGACGATCCCGCTCGGCGACCGTGGCTTGATCGCCCCAACGGAGTCGATCACCGAGAGCGGCGCCGTACTCGAGATCGACGGCGTGCCGATCGAGTTCCAGCTCACCCCGGGCACCGAAGCCCCCTCAGAGATGAACTTCTACTTCCCCTCCTATCGGGCGGTGTGCATGGCCGAGAACTGCACCGCCACCCTGCACAACGTGTACACCCCGCGCGGAGCCGAGATCCGCGACTCGCTGGGCTGGAGCAAGTACATCGATGACGCCATCGACCTGTTCGGTGACCGCAGCGATGTCGCCTTCGCCAGCCACCACTGGCCCCGCTGGGGACGTGACGACATCGCGGCGTTCCTCGGTGGTCAACGTGACCTCTACCGGTACCTCCACGACGAGACGATGCGGCTGGCGAACCATGGGCACACCTCGGTGGAGATCGCCGAGATGATCACGCTGCCCGCCACGATCGCCGATGAGTGGTTCAACCGCGACTACTACGGCACGGTCAACCACAACGTGAAGGCCGTCTACCAGCGCTACCTCGGGTGGTTCGATGCCAATCCCGCCCACCTGCACGAGCTCCCTCCTGTCGACACGGCGAGGCGTCTCGTGGAGTACATGGGCGGGGCCGACGCCGTGCTCTCCCGCGCCCGCGCCGACTTCGATCGAGGCGAGTACCGCTGGGTCGCCCAGGTGGTCAACCACGTCGTGTTCGCGGACCCCACCAACCAAGCCGCCCGCCAGCTGCAGGCCGACACCCTCGAACAGCTCGGCTACCAGGCCGAATCCGGGCCCTGGCGATCGTTCTACCTGACCGCCACGCAGGAGCTCCGCAACGGCACCCCCTCGATTCCGGGGCTGCGGGGTGGGGTGAGCGTCGATGTGATGCGGGCCATGACCCCGGCCATGGTGCTCGACAACTGCGCCGTCAAGCTCAACGGCCCCCGGGCCACCGAGCACCAGCTCGACTTCGATGCCGAGTTCACCGATCGCGGCGAGTCCTACCGGGTGGTGGTGGCCAACGGCACCCTGCGCCACCGGCCAGCGAGCGGGGCGGCCATCACCACCGTGCACAGCACCGTCGAGACCTTCATCAGCCTGACGAGCGAGCTCGCCTCGATTGACGACCTCATGGCCTCCGACGCGCTGCGCGTCACCGGACCCCTCGATCCCTTCGCCACGTTCGTGTCGCTCCTCGATCAGTTCGACCTGTTCTTCCCCATCATCGAACCCTGAGCC
>DAIQBC010000194.1:0-5446 GCA_036781345.1 Acidimicrobiales bacterium
GGGCACACGCAGCGGCTCCTCACCGTCGTGAAGTCGGGCTCGATCCAGGACGTGAAGGCCCTCCCACAGGACAAGGTCCACGTGTGGCCACACCTCCTCGTGGTCGAGTTCGTGGCTGCCCTGGCCTGCACTGCGTTCTTGCTCGTGTTCTCGGTGTTCGTGAACGCTCCGCTGCTCGAGCTGGCCAACGTCAACCAGACCCCCAACCCGTCCAAGGCGCCGTGGTACTTCCTGGGCCTCCAGGAGCTGCTCAAGTGGTTCCACCCGATGGTGGCCGGCGTGATGCTGCCGGGCATGGGGCTCGTGGGCCTGATCCTGGCGCCGTACACCGACCGCAACCCGAGCAACAAGCCGGAAGATCGCAAGTTCGCCATCTCGCTGATGACGATGTTCCTCATGTACTGGGCCGTGCTCGTGATGATGGGCACGTTCTTCCGAGGGCCCGGATTCAACTTCATCTTCCCGTGGAACGTCGACCTGTTCGTGGAGCTCTGAGACAGCCATGGAACCCACCACCGTCCTCCTCCTCGCCCTTCCGGTGCTCATCGTGCTCGCCGGCGTGCTCCTGTTCGGCTCCGCCCGCCGACGCGACACAGGGGAGGCCATCGGGGCGCTGGCGCGCGAGACGCGCCGGCGTGATCGCGGCGCCGTGGCCGTGCTCGACCGGGAGGACAGCGAGCCGGTCACCGGCAAGCAGGTGGAGCGCGCCGCCGTCATCGAGCGACGCGCGGCCTCGAAGGCGTTGAGCACGGTCGGCGCCACCGCCCCCGTTGCGTGGGTGCCCCCGGACCCGGAGGCGCTGGCCGTCACCCGCCGCCAGTTCTTCAACCGAGGGATCGTCACGTTCTTCGCCCTCGGCCTGTCCGGATTCGGCGCCGCCTGTCTGGCGTTCCTCTGGCCGCAGCTCGGCGTGGGGTTCGGGTCCGAGATCGCCATCGGGAGCACGGCGGGCCTCGACACCAAGATCGACGAGGGGCAGGGCTTCGCCTACTACCCCGAGGGGCGCATGTGGATCACCCGGTATCCGGCGGCTGCGCTCGCCGCGGCTCGGCGCACCTACTCGCCCCCTGAGGTCACCAGCATGGAGGCCGGGTACACCGCGCTGTACCAGAAGTGCGTGCACCTCGGCTGCCGTGTCCCGCAGTGCCTGACCTCGCAGTGGTTCGAGTGCCAGTGCCACGGCTCGCAGTACAACCGCAACGGCGAGAAGAAGGGCGGCCCGGCCCCTCGTGGCCTCGACCGCTTCCCGCTCACCGTGTCCAACGGCAACGTCACGGTGAACACGGGCGTCATCATCCTGGGCCCGCCCATCGGCACCAACACCACCGGCCAAGAGGCCGAGGGCCCGCACTGCGTCGGTGGAGGGGAATGATCTGATGACGCCCCTCATCAGCGTGGTGCTGGCCGCCACCACGGTCAAAGCGATCGGCGTGGTCATCGCCGTCATCACCGGGATCGCCTACGTCAGCTACGCCATCATCAACGTGCGCGCCGGGCGCCTCGAAGTCGCCTCCGAGATCGAGCTGGCCGCCAACCGGAAGCCCTACTACGACGACGAGGCGTTGGAGGGCCCCCGACTCACTCGGTCGCTGAGCACCGGTCTCGTGCTGCTGGCCGTCACAGCCATCGGCCTGCCGCTGTACTGGCTCGCCGAGCCAGGTCGCCAGAGCGGAGCCGTGGCGAACTTCGACCAGACCTTCGTCAACCGGGGCGCGAAGCTGTTCGCGCCCACCGCGAACGGCGGGTACAACTGCGCCGGGTGCCATGGCGCCGACGGCGTCGGCGGGCAGGCCCCGCCCTACACCCTCACCAACTCCGAGGGGAAGTTCGTGGCCGCAGTCACCTGGAGGGCCCCTGCGATCAACACCGTGCTCCTCCGCTTCAGCGAGGAGGAGGTGCGCCAGATCCTCGTCTACGGCCGCCCGGGCTCACCGATGCCCGCGTGGGGCGCCGCGGGTGGCGGACCGCTCACCACCCAGCAGATCGACGAGCTGATCGCCTACCTCGGCTCGATCCAGCTCACCTCGAACGAGGCCAAGCGGCAAGCGGAGGCTGCCCTTCGCAGCGACCTCGGCATCGCTGCCGGCGTGCCCATCGACTACACCGACCCTGCGGTCGGGAAGGCCGTGTTCAACCTGGGCATGGAGGCGGGAACGGCTGGCGGTGGCTACTCCTGCGCTCGCTGCCACACCAAAGGGGCATCGTTCCGCTACGGCGCCTTCGAGCCAGCCGGGGCCGATCTCAGCGAGTTCGCCGGCTATCCCGACGGCTCCGGGGCCTTCGGGTTCTCGCTCACCGGTGGCGTCGTGCCGCGCCAGTTCCTCACCGTCGACGACCTGATCGACTTCCTGCACAAGGGCTCCGAGTTCGGGATGCTCTACGGCCAGCGCGGACAGGGCAGCGGGCGCATGCCCGGCTACGGCGACAACCCCAACACACCCGAGGCGAACGACGGCATGTTCACCGACGGCATGCTGCGCGCCGTGGCGCTCTACGAGGCCAGCCTCGGCGGCGAGGTCAAGGGCACGGGCGCGTCTGCCGCCCCCGACCAGACGACCACGACGACCACCGCGACCACGAAGGGGCCCTGATGTTGCTGCACGTCGTCGCCGGCATCGCGTGGGACCCCCAGCTGCGCGGCTTCCTCGCCGTCGCCGTTGGCATCGTGGTGCTGATGGGGTCCGTCTACCTGCTGCTCGGCACCAACCTCGGCACGCGCCTCGGGTTCCTCGTGGCGATCAGCGCCGTGTTCGGGTGGTGCACGATCATGGGCCTCACGTGGTGGATGTACGGGACGATCGGGATGCTGGGCGAGGCGCCCCGGTGGGAGGTGAAGGAGGTGGTGTACCCCGGTCTGCAGGACGCTGCACTACCTGACGCGCGCACCCTCGACACCTCGGCGCTCCCCGACCCCGACACCTTGAACGACCTCGAGGGCGACGCGTACACGCAGGTGCGGGACAAGGTGGAGCCCACCCTCGGCGGCTGGGAGCTCCTCCCCGAGAGCAACCCGAGCTTCGGTGAGGCCAAGGCGACGGTCGACGAGTACTTCGTCGCGAACCCGGAGGAGACGCTGAAGCTCACGTCTGCCGCCGACTACGTGGCGGTGTACTCGTTCGAGCGCGGCGGGAAGGACGGCTTGCCCGACTCCCCGAGTCGGCTCGACCGGCTCGGCCGGAAGCTCAAGAACACCTTCTGGCAGATCCAGCACCCACCCCACTACGCCATCATCCAGGTGCAGCCGGTGCTCCCGCAGGAGCCGGTGCCGGGCGAGCGTCCTCCCACCCCCGTAGCCGACCCGTCGAAGCCCGTGGTGTCGGTGATCATGGAGCGCAACCTGGGCGATGTCCGCTTCCCCGGCGCCATGCTCACGATCTTCGCCGGCGGCATGTTCGCCGCCACGATCCTCATGCTCCACCGGCGCGACCTCCAGGTCGCCGAGGTTCGCGGCCTCCTCCCCGCCACCACGGAAGGCTGACCGGGCGTGGGCCAGTACCTCCCGGTCGCGGCGCTGGCCGTCCTGGCCATCGTGTTCGCGGCCGTGAGCCGAGTGGTCTCACAGCTGCTGGCCCCCAACGCCACCACCATCGCCAAGCGCTCGCCCTACGAGTGCGGCATCGTCCCCGGCCGTGAGCCGCCCGAGCGGTTCCCTGTCCGCTTCTACCTGATCGCGATGATCTTCATCGTCTTCGACATCGAGATCATCTTCCTCTACCCCTGGGCAGTCATCTACCGGAACCTCGGCAGCCTCGGACTGGCGGAGGTCCTCCTGTTCACGGTGTCGGTGCTGGTGTCCTTCGTCTACCTGTTGAGCAACGGTGCCCTCGATTGGGGCCCCGCCAAGCGGATGCAGCGCCTCTCCCCGATGGTGTCGAGCGAGCGCACGTCCCGCACCACGGTCCGACGCGTCGGCCTCGACGGACGCGACGCCCCGGGGGCGGAGGAGGCGGCCTGATGCAGTGGGACGTCAGCAAGGGCCTCGAGGGGCTCGACCACAACTTCCTCACCGGGAAGATCGAGGACCTCGTGAAGTGGGCTCGCCGCATGTCGGTGATGCCCGCCACCTTCGGGCTGGCCTGCTGCGCCATCGAGATGATGGGCACCGGCGGCGCTCACTACGACATCTCCCGCTTCGGCATGGAGACATTCCGGGCCTCGCCCCGCCAAGCTGATCTGATGATCGTCGCCGGGCGGGTGAGCCAGAAGATGGCACCGGTGCTCCGGCAGATCTACGACCAGATGATGGAACCCAAGTGGGTCATCAGCATGGGCGTGTGCGCCAGCAGTGGCGGGATGTTCAACAACTACGCGCTGGTGCAGGGCGTCGACCAGATCGTGCCGGTCGACGTCTACGCGCCGGGCTGCCCGCCCGGCCCAGAGACACTGATCCACGCCATCAACACGCTGCACGAGAAGATCCGCGACGGTGAGCTCACGCGGCGCCAGCCCGGCAAGGGTCTCGGCCTGCGCGTCGAGCAGCGCGACGGCCAGCCCGAAGCGCAGCCCGTTGCCCTGAGCAACAGGGGCTGACGTGGCCGACGACGTCGCGGTCGAGGAGGTCGCCACCCCGGTGCCCGAGGTGGAGCGCGTCCACGGCGCCCCTGTCACCTGGAGTGCCGGCCAGCGCGTGCTCCACCCGAGCCGGGGCGATCTACCCGCAGTGGTCCGGTCACTGCGCGATGACGACCACTTCAACATGTGCCTCGACGTCACGGGCGTCGACTACCTCACCTACGAGGCCGATCGCCAGCTGCCGCCCGGCGTGGCGCCCGAGCGGTTCGAGGTCGTGGTCACGCTCATGTCGCATCGCCGCCGTGAGCGGGTCCGCCTCCGCACCCAGGTGCCCGAGGCCGACCCCACCCTGGGATCGCTGTTCGATGTGCACCCCGGCACGGAGGCCATGGAGCGCGAGGTGTTCGACCTCTTCGGCATCGCCTTCGAGGGTCACCCCGACCTCACCCGCATCCTGATGCCAGAGGACTGGGTGGGCCATCCGCTGCGCAAGGACCAAGCGATCGGTCGCATCCCGGTGCAGTTCAAGGCGGCCGACCGGAAGGATGCGCGATGAGCATCACCGAGCGCGCCTCCGGCATCGAGACGTCCGAGGGCAGCCAGGAGATGACCGACCGCTCCTCGGCCAACGCCGAAGAGCTCCTGCGCGAGCTGGGCGCCACGCTGCGCCTCTCCGAGGCCGAGGCCGCCGAGCTGGTGGGCGAGGGTCCCTCCGAGGACCAGACCATGATCATCAACATGGGGCCGCAGCACCCCAGCACCCATGGAGTGCTCCGCCTGATGCTGGAGCTCGAGGGCGAGACCGTGCTGCGGACCAAGCCGATCGTGGGCTACCTCCACACCGGCATGGAGAAGACCGGTGAGGACCTCACCTACCTGCAGGGCCCCACCAACGTCACCCGGATGGACTACGCGGCCCCGCTGTTCAACGAGC
>DAIQBC010000195.1:0-5422 GCA_036781345.1 Acidimicrobiales bacterium
CGCTGGCTCGGCTCGGCGTGGTGCTCGTGGCCGCCGGCGGGCTGGCGCTCTACGGTGCTCGCAAGCGCTCCTCGCGCGGCGCAAGCTCCCTCGCCTAGCTACCAGCGGGGTCGGTCCGGGGTGTGCGGCCCCACCGGCTCGCCTACGATCCGACCATCCTTGATCCATCCGACGACCTCGGTTCGCAGCTCGAGCGGCTCCTTGACGTGCCAGCCCCGGAGGACGGCGCGCGGCGAGACATGCCCGCGGGCGCCCCACCACGCGCCCAGGCTCCAGTCGATGCTGACGACGGCGCCGTCGTCCCCCCGACACTCACCTCCCGGCCGCCTGCGATCGAGAGAGCGGACGCCGCCGTCTCCATCGCCATCGAGGAGATCCGAAAGGAGATGGCGGTGCTTCGTCAGCAGCTCGACGGGGCCTTCGACGAGGTCGTCGGTCGGATCCATCGGGTAGAGGGGCAGCTGGGCGCGGTCCGAAACGACACCAGGGCGCACGTCGACGCGCTCTACGCCACCGAGATCCGGTCGGCGGAGATGATCGAGGTCCTGCTCCGGCTCAACACCACGGTCGAAGACGCCCTGGCCTCCCCCAACGGCGTTCCCGAGCAACCGGCGCCCGCACCGCCGGTCGCGGTCGATCTCGGTCCGGTCGACGAGCGGCTCCTCCGCCTCGGCGACGGGCTCGGCGAGCAGCTCATCGACAACCGGCTCCGCATCGAGCGCGGCCTTGACGGTCTGCGCGACGAGCTGATGGTGTTGCGCGACAAGCCGATCACGGTCGACACCACCGCCCTCGAGGACGTCGCCAAGCGCGGAGCCCTCCACAACTCGGCCGACATCGCCAACCTGCGGCACAGCATCGAGGCCCTGGCGGAGACCGTTCGCATCCAGGACAAGGGCATCAGCGAGCTGCGCACGACCCTCGACTGGATCAAGGAGCGGCTGCTCCTGCGCTGACGCTCAGCTCACGGCGCCGGTGCGGAACCACTCGACGGTGCGTCGGAGCCCGGTGTCGAGGTCCACCGGCGTGACCGCCGGGAACAGCCCGCGGAGCGTCGTCTGGTCGGCCTGACTGTCACGCACGTCACCGGCGCGCGACCCGACGTGGTGCCGTTCGATCGGATGCCCGAGGATGGCCTCGAGCCGGTCCAGCACCTCGAGCAGGGAGAAGCGCCCCCCAAAGGCCAGGTTGACGGGATGGGGGCTCGTGATGCCAGAGGTCACCGCCTCGGTGATGACCTCGCACACCGTGCCCACGTAGGTGAAGTCCCGGGTCTGGCCACCATCGCCGTGGACCGTGACGGGCTCTCCGGCCAGGGCGGCCGACACGAAGGCCGGCACCACCGCGGCGTAGGCGTGGCCGGCGGCCTGCAGGGGGCCGAACACGTTGAAGAACCGGAAGGCCAGCGCCCCGAAGCCGAAGCAGGCCGCGTGGGCGAGGGCATAGGCCTCACTGGCCAGCTTCGACACCGCGTACGGAGACACCGGCATCGGGGTGAGGCCCTCGTGCTTCGGAAGGTGGGGGTTGTTCCCGTACACCGACGACGACGACGCCACCACCACGTGGCCCACCTGGTGGCGGCGCATCGCCTCGAGCACCTGCAGGGTGCCGGTGGCGTTGGCGTGGTGAGAAGCGAGAGGGTCCTCCAGTGACCGGGGCACCGACGGCCGGGCTCCGAGGTGCGCCACCGCCCCCGCACCGGGCAGCACCGAGTCGAGCACGGCCGGGTCGACCATGTCGCCGACCACGAGAGAGGCGTCGACACCGGCGAGGTTGGCGGCGAAGCCGCTCGAGAGGTCATCAAGGGCCACCACCTCGTCCACACCGGGGGCGGCCAGCAGCCGACGACAGAGGTTGGCTCCGATGAACCCGGCCCCGCCGGTGACCACGACCTTCATGCGCACCGTCTATCAGGCCCGCTCGATCGAGCGACGGCAAGGCGCGACAGCACGCTCATTGCTCCGCGAGCCCGAGGATCCCGTCGATCACCCGATCCTGGTCGGCGTCGGTGAGGCTGCTTCCGCTGGGCAGGCAGAGGCCCTCGTCGAAGATCCGAGCCGAGGTGCCATCGAGGCGGGCCGGGCAGTCCCGGAACACCGGTTGGAGGTGCATGGGCTTCCAGATGGGCCGGGCCTCGATGTCGCGGGCCTCCAGATGCTCCCGCACCTCAGCCGGACCGACGCCCGCCACCGCCGCGTCGATCGTGATGCAGGTGAGCCAGCGGTTGGACCGCCCTGTCGGGGCCTCGGGCATGAACGCCAGACCGGGGAGGTGACCCAGGGCGGTCACGTAGCGGTCGAAGATGGCCCGCCGGCGCGCCACTCGGCGATCGAGGTCGGCCAGCTGGGCCCGCCCGAACGCTGCCAGCACGTTCGACAGGCGGTAGTTGTAGCCCACCTCACGATGCTCGTAGTGGGGCACCGGCTCGCGAGCCTGGGTGGAGAGGTGCCGCACGCGGTCGCCGACGGCGGAGTCGTCGGTGACGAGCATCCCGCCACCGGTGGTGGTGATGATCTTGTTGCCGTTGAACGACAAGGCCGCCGATGCGCCGTAGGAGGCCGCCGGCCGGCCGTCGTAGGTGGAACCGAGGCTCTCGGCCGCGTCGGACAGGTGGAGCACGCCGTGCTCCGCGAGCAGAGGACCGATGGCGTGATGGTCCGCCGCCTGGCCGTAGAGGTCGACGAGGATCGCGGCCTTGGGCGGGGCCGACCGACGGGCCGAGAGCTCCTCGGCCACGAGCTCCGGCGACATGTTCCAGGTGGCCCTCGTGCTGTCGATCAGCACCGGCGTGGCCCCCACGTAGCGAATGGCGTTGACGGAGGCGGCGAAGGTGAGATCCGACACCAGCACCGAGTCGCCGGGGCCGACGCCATACACCAGCAAGGCCAGGTGCAGGGCGGCCGTCCCGCTGCTGAGCGCCACCGCATGACTCCGGCCCACCACCGCGGCCACCTCCGCCTCGAAGGCGGCCAGGTCGGGGCCTGCGGGCGCCAACCAACCCGACTCGAGCACGCGCAGCAGGGCGTCTCGCTCGGATGGGCCAGCTTCGGGGGGTGAGAGGAAGATTCGGGCCAAGCGTCGGCTTTCGGGGAGGACACCTACGAGTAGGATCGAGGTGTCACGGGCGCTGTCGCTGCTCAGGATGCCAGAGCGGCCCACGAGCCGACGAGCCGACGACCACGAGCCTGACTCGACAGGAAGCAATGAGCACAGGAGACGACGACGCAACACGCGTGAGGCACGGAGCTCGGGAGTTCCCGCGCACGGCCTGGACGGCGCTCATCGAGCACCGGTTCGCCTATCTCGCCCTGTGGGACGCCCTGGGCTGGGCGGTGGCCATCGCGCTCGCCGCATGGATCCGCTACGAGTTCGACATCAGCCGAGTCGACATCGTCGGCGGGATGGTGGCGGTCCTGATCGTGGCGGCGGTCCAGGTGCTGTTGGGGCTCTGGCAGGGCCTCTACCTAGGGCGATGGCGGCTCGGCTCCTTCGAGGAGATCGCCGCGCTGCTGCGGGCCGTGGTCATCGCCGCGATGGTGCTGTTCGCCCTCGACTACCCCAGCCGGTGGGTGCCCATCAGCGTGCCTGTAGGGGCGGTCTTCATCGCCATCGTTGTCATGGCTGCCGGCCGCTATGGGTGGCGGCTCCTCATCGAGCACCGCCGGCGGCCGAGCGTCGGTGCGGTTCGAGTGCTGGTGTTCGGCGCGGGGGAGGGCGCCGGGCAGGTGATCACGGCGATGCTGCGCGACCCGGACAGCCCCTATCTCCCTGTGGCGATGCTGGACGACGACCCGCGCAAGCGACACCTGCGCATCCGCAGCGTCCAGGTGCAGGGCACCAAGGCGGACCTGAGCCGGGTCGCGAAGGCTCACGCGGCGCAGGTGCTGCTCATCGCCGTCCCTTCCGCGAGCGGCGCGCTCGTGCGCGACCTCGCCCGACTCGGCGACGACGCTGGTCTGAGGGTCATGGCGGTGCCCGCCGTGCACGATCTCTTCGACCACGAGGTCAGCGTCGGCGACATCCGACCGCTCACCACTGCCGACCTTCTCGGCCGTCGCGAGATCGACACCGACATCGCTGGCATCGCCGACTACCTCACCGGTCGGCGGGTGCTCATCACGGGCGCCGGAGGCTCCATCGGGCTCGAGCTCTGCCGGCAGGTGCACGCCTTTGGCCCCGATCAGCTGGTGATGCTCGACCGAGACGAGAGCGCTCTGCACGCCGTCCAGCTCTCCATCGAGGGTCGGGCGCTGCTCGACAGCCGCAACCTCGTCGTGGCCGACATTCGGGACGTCGACCGGTTGGCGGAGGTGTTCGCAGAGCACCGCCCAGAGGTGGTCTTCCACGCCGCCGCCCTCAAGCACCTCCCGCTGTGCGAGATCCACCCGAGCGAGGCCGTGAAGACCAACATCTGGGGCACGGCAAACCTCCTCGACCTCGCCATCGCTCACGGCGTCGCCACCTTCGTGAACATCTCCACGGACAAGGCCGCCGACCCCGTGAGCGTCCTCGGAGCCACCAAGCGGATCGCCGAGCGCCTCACCGCTGGCGCCGCTGCCGACCAGGAAGAGGGTGCATTCATCTCCGTCCGGTTCGGCAACGTGCTCGGCAGCCGGGGGAGCGTGCTAGGTGCTTTCCGGGCCCAGATCGAGATGGGCGGGCCCATCACCGTCACCGACCCTGAGGTCACCCGGTACTTCATGACGGTCGAGGAGGCCGTGCAGCTCGTGGTGCAGGCCGGCGCCATCGGTCGGGGTGGTGAGGCACTGGTGCTCGACATGGGCGAGCCCGTGAAGATCGCCGACGTGGCCCGCCGCCTGGCCGCAGAAGCCGACCGGAAGATCGACATCGTCTACACCGGCCTGCGCCCTGGTGAGAAGCTCCACGAAGTGCTGCGGGCGAGCGACGAGGACCCTCATCCATCCTCGCACCCGCTGATCGCCATCGTGAAGGTGCCGCCCCTGTGGCGGTCCGACATCACCACGCTCACCGCTGCGAGCTCGAGCACGTTGCTGCTCGAGCTCGAAGAGCACGTGGGCACGCGTGACGTGGCCACCAGCCAGGACTGACGTCACCCAACGGGCGTGACGCGCCTCAGGCAGGGACCCCTGGCTCATGGGCTACCTTCCGGATCGTGACGCGCCTGGTGTCGGTGATCGGCATGTCCCGATCGGGCAGCACGCTGCTGGGCCTGATGCTGGGCCGCCACCGAGGTGTCCTCTACCTGGGCGAGACGGTGAACTTCGGCGAGGCGTGGGCCCATCCGGGGGCTCGGTGCAGCTGCCAATCGGTGCTCACGCAGTGCCCGTTCTGGCGAGCGGCGGTGACCCGTGCTGGCCTCGCTGACGTGCCCACAACCATCTCGCCGGCCATCGGTCGCCGCTTGATCCACCAGTGGGGCCAGTTTCGCCACGCGGGAGCG
>DAIQBC010000196.1:0-5297 GCA_036781345.1 Acidimicrobiales bacterium
CCTACCCGCCACCGCCACCGCCCCCCCCGGCTCCGGCTCCGTTGATCCCACCGCCGCCAGGAGCCCCACCCCCACCGCTGTGAGCGCGAGACGGGGCCCTACGCCCAGGTGATCAGGCCGAGCTCCACCGGTGAGACGAGGGCAGGGTGCGTCGGGACGATGCGGACGGTCACGCCGTAGCGGCCGGCCTGCTCGCAGGCGAAGTGCCCTCGGTAGCGGGCCTGGCCGTCCCGGTCGGGCCCGACCCGCTCGAGGGTCACCACCTGTACCGCCTTCAGCTCCTCGCCTTGTCCGGCCGGGCCGTGCAGCAGCTGCACCTCCACATCGTCCGGGGTGAGCTGCCCGAGGGACACCAGGGCCTCCACCACACGCTCCACCCCGAGGTCGGCGACCGCGTCGTCGAGCTCCACGTGGTCGACGGCCACCCCCGGCCAGACCCGCGCCACCTCCGCCTTCCAGCGGGCCAGGGATCGAGCCGCCGCGTAGCTGTCGTCGGCCAGTGCTTCCCACTGGGATGCGGTGGGCTCGTAGAGCCGCTCGGTGTAGTCGCGCACCATGCGTGAGGCCGTGACCACCGGACCGAGCGTGCTCAGGGATCGCTTCACGCGGGCGACCCACCGTCGCGGCACCGGGCCCTGCCAGCGCTCGTAGAAGAGGGGCACGACCTGCCGCTCGAGCAGCTCGAAGAGGGAGCCCGCCTCGAGATCGTCGCGGCGATCGGGATCCTCGAGGTGCTCGGCGGACGAGATGGCCCAGCCGTTGTCACCGTCGAAGCACTCATCCCACCAGCCGTCGAGGATCGACAGGTTGAGCCCGCCGTTCAGGGCGGCCTTCATCCCCGAGGTCCCGCACGCCTCCTGGGGGCGGCGCGGGGTGTTGAGCCACACGTCCGCTCCTTGCACGAGCGCCCGGGCCACCGAGATGTCGTAGTCCTCGATGAACACCACGCGGTGCCGCACCTCCGGATCGGCCGCGAAGGCGCTGACCTGGCGGATCAGCTCCTTGCCGGCGTCGTCGGCCGGGTGCGACTTGCCGGACAACACGACCTGGACGGGGCGGTCGCCGGAGAGCAGCAGTGCCTTGAGGCGGTCGGGCTGAGACAGGAGCAGGTTGGCCCGCTTGTAGGTGGCGAAGCGCCGGGCGAAGCCGATCGTGAGCGCCCTCGGGTCGAGCACCGCGTCCGTCCACTCGACGTCGCTCGACGACAACCCTCGCGCCATCAGCTGGCGACGGAGGCGTTGGCGCACGAAGGCGACCAGCGCCTCTCGACTCTGCTCGCGGGCCCGCCACAGCTCGTCATCCGGGGCGTCGGCCAGTCGCTCCCAGCGGTCGGCGCCGGCCTCGTGCCACTCGGCGAGGACATGACGGGTGAGGAGGTCGGCCATCTCGGGGGCCACCCAGGTGTTGGCGTGCACCCCGTTCAGCAACGACGCGATCGGGACCTCGTCAGCGGGCACGTCCGGCCAGAGATCGCTGAACATCTCGCGGCTGACCGCACCGTGGAGCTTGGCGACGGCGTTCGAGCGGCCGGCCAGCCGCAGTCCCATCACCGCCATGTTGAACCGCTCGGCCGGCAGATCGCCGGGACGGTGCCCGAGCGCCATCAGCTCGTCGATGGTGATGCCGACCTCGCTGGCCCAGCCGGAGAAGTAGCGCTCGATGAGCTCGCGCGGGAACCGGTCGATGCCGGCGGGCACGGGGGTGTGGGTGGTGAAGACGGAAGCGGCGCGCACCGCCTCGATGGCCTCGGGGTAGGAGAGCCCCGGGTCCTTCACGAGCTGCCGGATGCGCTCCAAGCCGAGGAACCCGGCATGGCCTTCGTTGGTGTGGAACACCTGGGCGTCGACACCCAGCGCGTCGAGGGCGCGGACCCCGCCGATGCCGAGCAGGATCTCCTGGCGCAGTCGGTGCTCGGTCTCACCGCCGTAGAGGCGGTCCGTGATGTCTCGCAGGTCAGGCGGGTTCTCCTCAACGTCAGCGTCGAGGAGGTAGAGCGGCACGCGCCCGACGTCGGCCTTCCAGACCCGCGCCACGAGGGGCGACCCCGCCAGGTCGACCTCGACGCGCACGCCTTCGCAGATCGTGAGGGCCATCCCATACGGGTCGAGGTCCGGGTAGCGCTCGTCCTGCCAGCCGTCGGCGGACAGCGACTGGCGGAAGTAGCCGTGCCGGTAGAAGAGGCCGATCCCCACCAGGGGCAGGCCGAGGCCGCTGGCCGCCTTGAGGTGGTCGCCGGCCAGCACGCCGAGTCCGCCGGAGTACTGCGGGACGGCCTCGGCGATGCCGAACTCAGGGGAGAAGTAGGCGATCGCCCGCACGGGCGAGCCGGCACGGGCCTGGAACCAGCGGTCACCGTCCAGGTACCGCTGCAGCTCCCCCCGCACCTCCCGGAGGAAGCGCATGAAGCCGTCGTCCTCGGCCAGCGCGTCGAGTCGCTCCCGGGGCACCAGGCCGAGCAGCCGCATCGGGTCGTGCACGGAGGCATCCCACCCGTCAGGATCGACCCATTTGAAGACGTCGCGGGTGTGCGCATCCCATGACCAGCGGAGGTTCATGGCCAGCTCCTCCAGCGCGGCCAGCTCGGGAGGCAGGGACGGCCGTACGGTGAAGCTGCGGAGGGCCTTCATCGCGATGGACCCTACTGACCCCGACAGGACGAGCCGGTCAGAGGTGCACTGCGGTGATGGCGTGCTCCGGCGGCCATGACCGGTCCTCGTCCAGCATGGCGTCGATGTCCTCGACCGGTAGGGGCTTCGCGTACCAGTAGCCCTGCACGGCATCACACCCGAGTTCACGCAGCACGTGGACCTGCGCCGGTTCTTCGATGCCCTCGGCCACCGAGGTCATGCCGAGCGCATGCGCGAGACCGATGACGTGCTCCACGATGGCGCGGTCCTCGGTGGACTGGTGCACGTCGGTCACGAACGACCGGTCGATCTTGAGCACGTCGAGGTTGAACCGACGGATGTAGCTGAGGCTCGAGAACCCCGTCCCGAAGTCGTCGAGCGCCAGGCTCACGCCCAAGGACTTGAGCTGGCGCAACGAGGTCCAGGCGGCCGTCGGGTCGCGGAGCAGCGCTCCCTCCGTGATCTCGAGGCACAGGTTGTTGGGACGGCCACCGCCGTCCTGGATGGCCTGGCGGGCGGTCTGCGTGAAGTCGGCCTGGTTGAGCTGGCGCGGCGAGACGTTGACGCTCACCTGCAGCGGAGGGCGCCCCGGTCGGCGTCGCTGCCAGAGGCGTGATTGCCATGCGGCTTGGCGGAGCACCCACGTCCCCGCGGGGACGATGAGGCCTGACTCCTCCAGGAGGGGGACGAAGAGCCCCGGTGGAAGCAGCCCGTGCTCCGGGTGCTGCCATCGCAAGAGGCCCTCGACGCCCAGCAGTGCGCCGTCTTCGAGCCGCACGAGGGGCTGGTAGTGCAGGACGAACTCGTCGCGGTCGAGGGCACGATGGAGCTCGGCCTCGGAGACGAGTGGAGCGGTGACGTCGTCGCCGGTGGCGATGGCAACGGTGCCGGGTTGGACAGCCTTGGCGCGGTACATGGCGCGATCGGCGTGGTGGATGAGATGGTCGAGCTCGTGCTCCGGCTGGTCGGCCATGGCGATCCCGATGCTGGCCGAGATGGAGATCTGCTCCGTGCCGATCTGGATGGGTGCCGCCACCGCCTCGGTGAGACGGTGAGCCACCCGCGTCGCGGCCTGCTCCGACAGCACGTCGGCGCAGAGCACGAGGAACTCGTCGCCGCCAATGCGCACCACTGTGTCCGATGACCGAACGGTGGCCCGCAGCCGCTGGGCCACCTCCATGAGGAGCTGGTCGCCGACATGGTGGCCGTGGGTGTCGTTGATGTACTTGAAGCGGTCGAGGTCGACGAACAGCACGCAGGGCGTGCCGAGCGCGTTCGGCACCCGGTCCCGCAGACCCGGCCACGTGTTGAGCTCCTGACGGTTGGGCAGGCCGGTCAAGGGATCGAACCGGGCCAGGTCTCGAACGGTGTCGCGCAGCCGGCGGGCGGCTTGCCATCGGCGGTGGATGTAGATGACCACGGAGACCGGCATGAGCACCAGCAACGCCACCGCCGCGCTGAGCGCCCCGGCCGACACCGCGAGGGTCCCGACCGTCACCGGCACGTGGACCGGCGCCAGCGATGCCGCGGCCGCTGTCCCGCCGCCGCACACGAGGACGGCGAGGGCGAGGTCGCGCCGTCCGGTGTCAGCAAGGACGGCGCGCGCGGGTGGCTGATGGGGGGTCACAGGGGGCGGATCGGCCCGCGATGGTCCTGCCTTGAGTGCTTTGTTCTACCTGAACCGCCCATAACGCCCGGTTGCCGGGGGCATCTTGCCTGGTGGGCGGGAGTGAGGGCCGATACCGTCAGCCCCCGTCCGCTCGACAAGGGGGTGCGAGGTGGCGCAGCAGGTGCGAGCCGTGGTGGCCAGGGCGGAGCGGGCGCCGGTGTCCCTCGAGGTCATCGAGGTGCCTGACCCCGGGCCGGGCGAGGCCCTCGTGCAGGTGCAGGCGTGTGGCGTGTGCCACACCGACCTCCACTACCGGGAGGGCGGGATCAACGATGACTTCCCCTTCCTGCTCGGCCACGAGGCAGCAGGGATCGTGGAGGCCGTCGGGCCCGACGTCACCGAGGTGGCAGCGGGCGACTTCGTGATCCTGAACTGGCGGGCCGTGTGCGGCGAGTGCCGGTCGTGCCGGCGCGGCCGCCCCTGGTACTGCTTCAGCACCCACAACGCCAGCCAGAAGATGACCCTCGACGGCGTGCCGCTGACGGCCGCCCTGGGCATCGGCGCCTTCGCCGAGAAGACCCTCGTGGCGGCCGGTCAGTGCACGAAGGTGTCGCCGGAGGTGAAGCCCGAGGTGGCCGGGTTGCTCGGCTGCGGTGTGATGGCCGGTCTCGGCGCGTCGCTGCTCACGGGTGAGGTGGGCGCTGGCGACTCGGTGGCCGTGTTCGGCTGCGGCGGGGTCGGCGATGCAGCCATCGCCGGAGCGCGGCTCGCGGGTGCCGGGACGATCATCGCCGTCGATCTCGACAGCCGGAAGCTCGAGCTCGCCACGGCGCTCGGTGCCACCCACACGGTCGACGCCTCCACTGAGGACCCGGTGGCCGCCATCCAGGCCCTCACCGGCGGCAACGGGGCCGATGTCTGCATCGAGGCGGTGGGCCACCCGAAGGTGTTCGAGCAGGCCTTCTACGCCCGCGATCTCGCCGGCACCCTCGTCCAGGTGGGTGTTCCCAACCCGGAGATGCGCATCGATCTGCCGATGATCGACTTCTTCGGCCGGGGCG
>DAIQBC010000197.1:0-5260 GCA_036781345.1 Acidimicrobiales bacterium
GGCCACCGCCAGCCGCACCCGGAGGACGCCGTCGGGACGCTCCTCCACCTCCTCCACTGGATAGGCCGTCGCCACCCAGGCCGCTGAGGGAGTGAGGTCGAGCACCACGCGGGGGTCGTCGGCGTCGGGCTGGAAGACGCCGACCGGGCTCGGATCGGGGGGCGGGTCGAACCGTTGGTCGAGCAGACGCGCCGAGGCGATGCGGTCCACCCGGAACCGACGTTCGGCGTCAGCCAGATGGCAGTGGCCGAGCAGGTACAGCGATCCGTCCTCGGCCTGGAGGAGGTACGGATCCACCTCGCGCTCGGTGCGGGCGTCGCGTCCGTAGGAGTAGTAGTCGAGGTGCACGCGTCGGTGCTGCCTCACGGCGGCGCGCAGGACGTCGAGGGTGTCGGCTCGGCCGAGCCCCAGGTCGATGTCGAGGACCTGGGTGGCGTCGACACCGAGCAGCGCGGCCAGCTTGCCCACTCCCCGGCCCAACGCGCCTCCCACATCACTGCCAGGGAGGGCGAGGACCGATGCACCGGCGGTGAGCAGCGCCACCGCCTGGTCGGGGGTGAGGCGTTGCGGGGTGTCGAACACATCCGCGAAGTGGATCCAGACCCGGTCGCCCTCCTGCACCACGTCGATCAGGGCGTCGGGTGTGTACGGGGGCAGTCCCACGAGCCAGATCACCTCAAGGTCGGCGGCCAGCTCCTTGGGGGTCAGGTCGAACCGGCGACATACCTCCTCGAGCGTGGGCCCGCCGTGGGCCGCGATCCAGGGCACCATGGCCAGCAGCCGCTGCATGCGAGCCGCGGAGCTGCTTGCGCTCACGAGAGCCACGCGATCAGCTCGGCCCGCAGCTCGTGTGGCTCCAGCACCTCAGCGTGCTCGAGGAAGGACAGCACGAACGAGCGGAAGGCGGCGCGGTTGGTCACGGGAAGCTCGACGACCACCGAGCCATCGACGTGCTCCTGCACCACGTGCTCAGGGCCGACGTGCTGCACGGCCCATCCGGCCTGGGGTCCGTCGATCTGCACCCGTGCTCGCACCGGCGTCTCGGCGCCCAGCTCCCAGGTGCCACGAGCCCGGCCCGGCACCGAGGTGACGGGCGGGTCGAAGGGGAGGTCCCCGGCGATCTCCACGTCTCCAAGGATCCTGTCGAGACGGTAGTTGCGCTCCTCGTCGCGCAGGTGGTCGTAGCCGGTGAGGTACCAACGACCTCGCTGGAACTCCAGCCGGTACGGGTCGATGGTGCGCTCCGCGTCGTGGTAGCGGAGCCGGACCGGTGTGCGGCTCGAGACCGCACCGAAGAGCCTGGCCAGGTTCGGGTCGGCCGGGAGCGGGGTCACGTGGACTCCGATGTCGTGCCCGCGGTCGGTGACGAGCCCACCCAGCTTCAGGAGCCCCGCCGTGGCCGGCAGCCCCTCCACCTGGACCGCCGACGTGGCCAAGTAGAGGGCGGCCAGCTCTTCGGTGGTCAGACCCGGATCGCGCAGCGCGTACTCCTCGCGGGGGATGCGGTAGCCGTCCACCTCGGGGATCTGACCCGGCACCTTCTCCACCCGCAGCGGGATGCCCATCGTGCGCAGCTCGTCCTTGTCCCGCTCGAAGGCTCGTCGGAACGCAACGCGGTCTTCCGGGTAGTCGAGCTGGCGCTGGATCTGCTCGGCGCTGAGTGGCCGGCGAGCGTCGAGCAAGAGCGCGGTCAGGTTGAGGAGGCGCTCCAGCTTCTGACCCGACACGAAGCGACACTACCTACAGGAGGTCGGCGGCCAGAGCGCCCGCCGAGGCGGTGGCGCGGAAGAACAGAGGGTCCTCGTCCGGACCTCGGCCCATCGTGGTGACGCGCAGGCCCAGGTCGTCGAACAGCGCCGCCACGTCAGGCCCAGGGACCACCCGCACCTCGTGCCGGGGATGGCCGAAGGCACCCTCCTCAGGGGAGGCGACGAGTACCGACGAGCGGACGAGATCGAGCGCCGTGCGGGTGTGGTGGCTCACGCCTCGGTGGCGCGCCCGGTGGTCGCCGTCGGACATTCGGAGCACGGCCACCGGTCGTCCGCCGAGAGCCGCGGCGATGTCGAGCACGCTGGCCACCTCGAGGGCGGAGGTCCCCAGCGGTGACGATGTGCCGACAACCCCGGGACCCATCGCCACGATGGTGACGTCGGCGTGGGTCACGTGCCGCGCCAGCGCCAGCGCCGACGGCACCGACACGGCTTCCACGTCGCCCCCGAAGGCGTGACCGGCGGTGATGGTCGTGTCGATGAGCCCCACTCTCGTCATGGCGTCGACCAGGTCGGAGATCGCGAGCGGCAAGGCGGCAGCGTCGGTCATGACATAGGTGATCCGGGCTTCGGGGACGGCGGCGCGGATGGCGGCAGCCACCCCGGGGACCTGACTGTGGAGGCTGCCGACCACCACCGGCATGCCGCCGAGGTCGGTGGGGGCATCCGGGTCGTGCTCCTCGGCTGAGCCCGTGTCGACCTGGAGGCTCGTATAGCGGAGCTTCATGATGTGCCCCGGGCCCGGGTCGACGAGCTCGTCGCGAGCAGTGTTCCAGTGCACGACGTGCCAACCGCCGGTGCCGAGACCGAGATCGACGGCCGTGGTGTTCAGCACCACGCGATCCCCGACGCTGACGGTACCGGTGAGCTGTGTGAGCACGTACGCTCGACCGAGGTCGGTGGCGACCCGCTGGAGGCCGGAGCGCTCCTCGAGGAGCTCCGTCACCGTGCCGGTGCGGAAGGTGGGCACTACAGGGACGCGATGAGCTTCTCGACGCGCTCGTCGCGCGAACGGAAGGGGTCTTTGCAGAGCACCGTGCGCTGCGCCTGGTCGTTGAGCTTCAGGTGCACCCAGTCGACGGTGTAGTCGCGCTTGCGCTCCTTGGCCCGTCGGATGAACTCCCCGCGCAGGCGAGCGCGCGTGGTCTGCGGCGGCGTCTCCACCGCTTCGTCGATGTCGGCGTCTGTGCAGGTTCGCTCGACCAGCCCCGCGTCTTGCATCTTGTAGAAGAGCCCCCGCTGACGGCTGATGTCGTGGTACTGCAGGTCGATGAGAGCGACCTTGGGATGGGTGAGCGGGAGGTCGTGCTTGGCCCGGTAACCCTCGATCAGCTTGTGCTTGATCACCCAGTCACACTCCCGATCCAGGTCCATCGGGTCGCGTTCGATCGTGGTGACGCAGTGCTCCCACATCTGCAGGGCCTGCTTCTCCTGCGGTGAGAAGTCCTTCGTCTCGGCGTACTTGAGCGCCTTGGCCAGATACTCGCTCTGGATGTCGAGGGCCGACAGCTCGCGCCCATTGGCCAGGCGGACCCGGCGACGGCACGTGGGGTCGTGGCTGATCTCGCGGATGGCCCGGATCGGGTTCTCCAGCGTGAGATCACGCAGCACCTGACCCGGATCCTCCAGCATCCGCAGGAGGATCGACGTGGCGCCCACCTTGAGGAAGGTGGCGTACTCGCTCATGTTCGAGTCCCCGACGATGACGTGCAGGCGGCGGTACCGCTCGGCGTCGGCGTGCGGCTCGTCACGCGTGTTGATGAGCGGCCGGCTGCGGGTGGTGGCCGACGACACGCCCTCCCAGATGTGCTCGGCCCGCTGAGAGATGCAGAACATGGCACCGCGCGCGGTCTGCAGGACCTTGCCGGCCCCCGCGTAGATCTGGCGCGACACGAAGAACGGGATGAGGACCTCTGCGTAGTGTCCGAAGTCGTCGCGCCGCGACGTGAGGTAGTTCTCGTGACACCCGTAGCTGTTGCCGGCGGAGTCGGTGTTGTTCTTGAAGAGGTAGATCACGCCCCGGATCCCCTCCTCGCGGAGCCGCTGCTCGGCCGACCCGAGGAGCTGCTCCAGGATCCGCTCGCCCGCCTTGTCATGCGTGACGAGATCGGGGATCGAATCGCACTCCGGGGTGGCGTACTCCGGGTGTGAGCCCACGTCGAGATAGAGACGGGCACCATTGGCGAGGAAGACGTTGCTGCTGCGACCCCAGGACACCACACGCCGGAACAAGTAGCGCGCCACCTCGTCCGGGCTGAGGCGCCGCTGGCCCCGCAACGTGCAGGTGACGCCGTACTCGTTCTCGAGTCCGAAGATCCGGCGCTCCACGGGGAGCAACCTATCCGGGGTCAGGTGGCGAGGAGCGTGATGAGCTCGGGGTCCTCGATGCGCCGGAAGGCGCGCCGACCGTTGGCCCGGGAGAGCACGGCCACCTCGAGCTCACCGGGCGTGAGCGTGCGATCGGGGCCGGCCAGCGCCGACACCGCAGCCCCCAGGGCGCCGGCGAGGTCGAGGCCCGGCTGGAAGGCGGCCTCGAGGCGAGCACCGATGGCCTCGGCATCACCCCCGATCACGCTGTACGTGTCCTCGTCCACCACGCTGCCGTCATAGAGGATGTGGAACACCTGGTCCTGAGCGGCGTCGAGCCCCACCTCGCACACCAGTATCTCCACCTCCATCGGCTTCATCTCGTGAGTGAAGATCTGGCCGAGCATCTGCGCGTAGGCGTTGGCCAGACTGCGGGCGTCGACATCCTCACGGCTGTACTGATACCCCTTGAGGTCGGCGTGGCGGACCCCGGCGATCCGCAGCTGGTCGAACTCGTTGTACTTGCCGACGCCGGCAAACGCGATGCGGTCGTAGATCTCGCTCACCTTGTGCAACGTGGCGGAGCTGTTCTCGGCCGCGATGAGGATGCCATCGGCGTAGAGCACGGCCACGGCACTCCGACCCCGGGCGATGCCCTTGCGGGCGTAGTCGGCCCGATCCTTCATCACCTGCTCGGGTGCGACGTAGAAGGGCATCGTCATGACGTTGCACCTCCCGCGATGAGCGCCTCGACCCGCGTGCGCAGCTCAGCATCCTCGACTCGTTGGTAGCCGTCGACGGTGATGGTGGCCACCACCGGGAAGATCCCTCGCACGAGGTCGGGTCCGCCGGTGGCGGAGTCCTCCTCGGCGGTCCGGTAGAGCGCGTTGACGACGAGGTCGATCGTGTCGTCTCGGCTGAGGCCATCTCGGAAGCCGAGCTTGACCACGGTGTCGGCGTGCAGGCTGCCCGACCCCGACGCGACGTGATCGAGCTCCTCGTAGCGCCCGCCGGTGACGTCGTACTCGAAGAGCCGCCCGGTCCCCCGGAGCACGTCGTAGCCGGCGAACAGCGGCACGACGGCCAGGCCCTGCATGGCGGCCGGCAGGTTGCTGCGCACCATCTGCCCGAGCTGGTTGGCCTTGCCCTCGAGGCTGAGGACGACGCCCTCGACCTTCTCGTAG
>DAIQBC010000198.1:0-2008 GCA_036781345.1 Acidimicrobiales bacterium
GCAGGGCGTCGAGGTCGCCGAGGTCGGCCACCACGACGCCGACCCCGCCCGGGGCACCGGCGGCGATGAGCTCGTCACGGGCTCGGACCGCCTTGGGTTCGTTGCGGGCGACGATCTCGACGGTGGCTCTGGAGGCGGCCAGCGCCCGAGCGGCGGCGAACCCGAGCCCCGAGGTGGCACCGGTGATCACCACCACCCGGCCCGCGAGGTCGTACCGGTCCACCGGCGTCCAGTGGTCGACCCGGGAGCGCACCGCGCTGCCCAGGCGGGTGAAGCTCGGCGCGATGCCGAGCTCCAGGGCACCGTCGATGACGTCGGCGACGCTGACCATCAGACCGAGGGCGGATCGCCCGCCAGCGCCGCACGCAGCCCGGCCGCCGCCCGGTTGCCGATCACGCCGAAGGCGAGGGCGAGCAGCGGGTTGGCCAGGGCCAGCGGGCCCCGCAGGTCGAGCCGGGCGTCGTAGGTGACGACGGCGCCGGTCTTGGTCGGCTCGACCCGGATCTCGTCGACGGAGCGCAGCAGCGGCGTGGTGGCCACGAGGAGCACGCGGCGGGGCGCATCCCACTCGACCACCTCGTAGCGCAGCACCATCGGCACCGGCCCGGTCCGCACCTCGACGTCGTAGGCGGCGCCGAGCCCGGGGCCGTCGCCCTCGACTTGGGTGACGGAGTGCACGCCCGGGTCCCACCGCTCGAAGTTGCGCATGTCGGCCATGAACCCGAAGGCCACCGCCGGTCGCCAGCTGGAGGGTGCAGAGGTGAGGTAGTGGGCCATGTCTCCCAGGGCTTCGTGATCGCGTGCCGGAACGAGAGGCTAACGGCGGGGTCGCGCCAACCCTCAGCGGATCGCCCGCACGGCGAGCCGGAACGGCCCGATCTGCTTGTCGAGGATGTAGATCGCCAGCGCGTCGATGGTGCTCCGGTCGAGCGGCGCGGCCGGGTCGGCCGGGTTGAGGAAGCGATCGACGGACTCGAAGGCGGACCAGGGCAGGTTCACGGTGTCCTCGACGCCCTCGGTGGTGGGGAAGCGCTGGATCCAACCACCTGCCTGGCCGGCCTTGCGCACCTCCAGCAGGTAGGTGCGTCCGTCGCCGACCACGTCGAGGGTCAGGCCGTCGCTCGACGACCAGGCGGCCACCGGCTCGGCCAGCGTCGGGCTCACCGCTGACGCGAAGCCGCCGTTGTTGTCCAGCGACAGGCTGCCCTCGAAGATCAGGGCGCCGTCCTGCCACGACAGGGAGCCCGTGGAGACACCCCCCATGACGCCGTCGTTGACGGTGAGCCACCCCTCGATGGCCGCTGCCGTCGGGAAGTCGAACACGGCCGCAGCCGTCGAGCCGGGCTCGATCGTGGTCGTCGGCGCGATCGATGTCGACGTCGTGCTGGAGCTCACGGAGCTCGACGGAGCGGTCGTCGCATCAGACGAGCAGGACGTCACGACCAGCAGGATCGGCAGGAGCAGCCACGGGCGTGCAGTCACCGAGCCAGCGTAGGGGCCGGTGGCCGGCCGGCTGCGAGCGGGCCGGCCGCGCTCAGCAGCGCGAGCGCATCGTGGCGACGCCGTCACCGGTGCAGGACTCGAGCGCGCCGCCGCGGCCGCTGATGGCGAGGATGAGGTCCATCCCCGGCCCGGCCACCTCGGGGCCGTCGCCGGCGCTCCACTCGACGTCGGTGGCCCGGAGGCGCAGGCCCGCAGATCGCTTCTTGCCACCGAGGGGCGCGCCCGTCTTCCGGTAGGCGTCGGCCAGGGCGACGATGTGCGCTTCGGGGTGCTGCCCCGGGCTGCCGATGGCGCGCCGGATGTCCTCGCCGTGGCACATGATCTCGCCCAACAGCACGTACTTCGGCCCGGGCGGGCCCTTCGGGCTGCCCACCGTCTTGGCGAAGCCGGCCAGCACGTCGGCGTTGGAGCCCTGGTTGAAGCGCACGAGGTCCTTGGCGACGAACTTGTCGAAGCTGAAGCCGCTGGTGAGCATCCCTCGGAAGAAGTTGGGCGCCGTCTGGTG
>DAIQBC010000198.1:2108-5247 GCA_036781345.1 Acidimicrobiales bacterium
CGAAGCTGAAGCCGCTGGTGAGCATCCCTCGGAAGAAGTTGGGCGCCGTCTGGTGCCCCAGCGCGGTCATGTGCGCCACGAGGTGGCGAACCGTCCACGGATCGCACACCGTCATGGTCGCCCACTGGTCGTCGGTCAGCCCCTGCAGATCGGCGAAGAGCGTCGACCGCTCGACGTTCGCCATCGCCACGAGATCACCCATGCCTGCGCCTCCTCAACAGTTAACCGGTATGTTAACCATTGCGATGGTGACCCGCCAGGCGACCGACGAGCTGGATGCGCTGTTCGAGGCGCTGGCCAACCGGCACCGGCGCGAGATCCTGCACACGCTCAGCCTGCACCCGTGCTCGATCAGCCGGCTGGCCGACGCGCGGGGCCTGTCGCTGCCGGCGATCCACAAGCACATCAGGGTGCTCGAGGACGCGGGCCTGGTGTCGCGTCGCAAGCTCGGCCGCACGAACTTCCTGACCCTGCATCGACCCTCCCTGCGCGGCGTGCAGGGCTGGCTCGCGCAGTTCCACGCCTACTGGGGCTCCGAGCAGGAGAGCCTCGAGAGCTACGCCACCTACCTGACCCGAGATCAACCCACCAACGAGGAGCAGTCATGAAGAAGTTCGTCTTCCTGTACCAGGGCACCCAGGAGCCGTCCCCCGACGCCATGGAGGCATGGACGAGCTGGTTCGCCCGCGTGGGCGACAAGCTCGTCGACAGCGGCAACCCCTTCGGCGCCGGCCGCGAGGTCACCACGGCCGGGGCCCGCGAGCTGGCGGGCGACGTGAGCCCGTTCACCGGCTACTCGATCGTCAGTGCCGAGAGCATCGACGACGCGGAGAAGCTCCTCGACGGCCTGCCGCTTACCGGTGGCGTCCACATCTACGAAGCCCTGCCGATGTAGCCGCCGATGCCCGCTCGGGTCGATGACCGCCGTGACGGCTACAGCACGAGGTGGTGGCGGAGGCGAGTCGTGGAGATCACCAGGAGGGTGGCGGCGAAGGCGCCGAGCACCAGGAGCTCCTGTGCGATGTCGCCGATGCTGCCGCCTCGGGACAGCAGCACGACCCACCCGTCCACGGCCCAAGCATGGGGGAGGGCATGTCCGACGGTCCGCATCACCGGCGGCACGATCTCGAGGGGCCACATGCACCCACCGAGCATCCCGGCGGCGATCCCGATCGGTGGACCGATCGACGACGCCTGCTCGGGCGTACGGAACAGGGTGCCGCTGAGCACGCCCGCGCCGGTGCCCACCAGGGCCCAGACGAAGACGAGCGCCGCGGCGGCGACGGGGTCGCCCCAGTCGACACCGAAGAGGAGGCCCCCGATGCCGACGATGATGGCTGACTGCAGCAGCGCGATCCCCAGGTAGGCGAGGGTCTCGCCGGCGATGATCTCGCGGCGGGTGACCGGGGCCGCCGACACCCGCTCGTACATGCGCAGCCGCCGGTTCTCGATGATGGCGGCGCCGCCGGCCAGGGAGTTGATGAACACGAACAGGACCAGCATCGTGGGGGCGCTGTAGCTGAAGCCCTCGGGCAGGATGTTCTGGGTGGCATCGATCGAAGTGGTGCGGACCATCACCGGGTCGACGGAGGCAGCGGTCCGGTCGGCCAGCGCCACGTTGTCGTCCAGGTCGCCGCCCACCTGCGCCGTGACGAACCGGGCCGCCTGGATGGTGCCGCCCTGTTGCGCCACCACGGACGCCACTGCGGTCTGAGCGGCGAGAAACGCGGTGGAGGTGGGGTCGCCGACCAGGCCGACGGCGACGTCGCGGTTGGCGGTGAGGTCGTCGTCGTAGCTCGCCGGGATCACCACGGCCGCCGACAGCTCGGAGCGACGCACCGCGGTGGCGGCCTTGTCGACCGTCGACACCCGGGTGACGGCGATGGCGTCGGAGCCGTCGAGGGCCCGCACGAGCTCGTCGGTGCGCGGCCCGTTGCCAGCCACCACGACGCCGACGCTGAACTCGTCGAAGCCGCGGGCCGTGGTGCCCACGATCACGACCACGAGGATGGGCAGCACGACGACGAAGAACAGCGCCGTCCGATCGCGCAGATAGCGGCGCAGTGACGTCGCCGCCAGGGTGAGGGCGTTCACGGGAGCTCCATCCGGCGGGCCAGCAGGGCTGTGACGGCGAACACGATGGCCGAGAAGCCGAGGATCCCCGCTAGGGGGCCCCACACGGCGCTCATCGCGTGGGGACCAGTCGAGAGGTCGACGAAGCCACGCAGGGCCCACCCGTTCGGGGTGAGCAGGGCCAGCTTGCGCACCAGCGGCGGCGAGCCCGAGACGACGACGAAGTTGCCTCCGAGCAACGCCAGGCCGAACACCACCATCGACGCCAGGCCCTCGGCCTGCCGTTCGGTGCGCGCCACGACGATCACGAAGGCCGTGAGGCACACCACGGCCAACACCATGGCCACGATGATCGTGGCGGCCGGCAGTGGGCCGCCCCAGTCCGCTCCGAACACCACCGTGGTGACCACGGCCATGGTGGTGAGGCTGGCCAGGCCGTAGACGAACACCGACAAGGCCTTGCCTACGAGGATCTGGCCCGTGGAGGCGGCTCCTGCCATCCGCTCCAGGGTGCCCTCGCGGGCCTCGGTGAACCACCCCCGGGCCGTGAAGCTGATGGCGAAGAACAGGAAGAAGATCCCCATGCCCGGCGCGTAGTAGCTGATGGCCTCCAACGGCCGCGAGCCGGTGTCCTGGTCGACCAGCGAGACGGGCAGGCGTCCCTCGCTGGCCGCGGCCACCAGCGAGCCGAGGTCGTCGACGGACGCTCCCGCCGCCAGGGCGGTCGCCACCGACAGGCGATCGGCGTCGAGCTGGGCCGCGAACGAGTCGGCGATCGAGGCCACCACCTGTCCGGCGATGGTGTCGTCGACCTTGGTCAGCACCTCCAGGCTCGGCGGAGCGTCGCCGGCGATGCCCGAGGTGAAGCCATCCGGGATGATCAAGCCCGCCTCGGCCTGGCCGTCGTCCATCACTGCGCGCGCCTCGGCGGGGCTGTCGGCTGTCGTGACGGTGAGGATGTCGCGCAGATCCTCGCTGCGCAGCACCGCAGTGACTGCCGATCCGAGCGCAGCCTGGTCGCGGTCGACCACCACCACCGTGAGGTGGAAGTCGCTGGTGCCCTGGA
>DAIQBC010000199.1:0-5246 GCA_036781345.1 Acidimicrobiales bacterium
TCAGCAAGCCCGTCACCGGCCAGAGCCTCGACGTGAACTGCGGCCACTGGATGGCCCCGTGATCAAGCTCACCGTGCTCGTGAAGCGCAACCCGGCCCTGTCCATCGAGGAGTTCCACGAGGAGTGGCGGGCCCACGGCCGCATGATCGCTGCGGAGCCCGTGTTCCATCGCTACATCCGGCGCTACGAGCAGCACCACCGCGTCGCGGCCGACTACCGCCACGGCGACTCCCACGACGGCATGGCCGTGCAGTGGTACGACACCTACGACGACTTCATCGCGCTGCTCCAGACGCTCGAGTACGCGGCCAAGATGCAGCCCGACGAGACCCGCATCCTCGACCTGAGCGGCATGGTGATCCTCTTCACCGAGGAGGCCGAGGTCTTCATCCCGTGATCCCGTAACGTCGGCGGCGGCGATGGAACCCTCGGACGGCACGATCACGGGCGCGGACGGCGTCACCCGCTGCTGGTGGTGTGGTGACGATCCGCTCTACGTGGCGTACCACGACCGCGAGTGGGGCACGCCGCTGCGCGACGAGCGGGCGCTGTTCGAGCTGCTCTGCCTCGAGGGCTTCCAGGCCGGGCTCTCGTGGATCACGATCCTGCGCAAGCGGGTGGCCTTCCGCGAGGCCTTCGAGGGCTTCGAGCCGGCGGTGGTGGCGCGCTACGGCGAGGCCGAGGTCGACCGCCTGCTGGCCGATCCCGCCATCGTGCGCCACCGCGGGAAGATCACCGCCACCATCGCCAACGCCCAGGCGGTTGAGGTCATGAAGGCGGCGGGCACGTCGTTGAAGCAGGTCGTCTGGTCGCACGCACCGGTGGCCCGCTCGGCGCCGCTCGACGAGCGGGCCGAGATCCCGGACCAGACCCCCGCGTCGGCCGAGCTGGCCCGCACCCTGCGCAAGTGGGGGATGCGCTTCGTGGGCGCGACGACCACCTACGCCTTCATGCAGTCGGCCGGCCTCGTCGACGACCACCTGGCTGGATGCCACCGCGCCGGCGTGGCCACGCCGCGCCTGCGCGCCGACGCCCGCCTGGCCGAGCCGCTCCCGCCCCCGGTCAAGCGCCCCAAGCGCCCCAAGGCTCGCTGAGCCGCAGACGCTTCACCGTTCTGTGGACGCTCACGTCCGCATGGCGAGCGTGAGCGTCCACAGAACCGGTCAGATCTCCGCCGCCACGCGGGCGGCATCGACCAACGCGGCGGCGAGGCCACCGGGGCCGTCGGCGTCTGCATCGCCGATCGTGTACACATCACCGTGGGGAGGGGGCGGGTCGGCCGGACCACGGGAGATCCGCACGGTCGTGCCAGACCCCAAGGGCCGCCCGATGATGGCGACGCCAGCAGCTTCGGCGGCCGCGACAAGGCGGAAGCGGCCGGGGAGCCCGAGCTCGGGCGCCAGCACCCCGTTGTCGGGCACGAGGGTGACCGCGTGGCCCTCTCCGCGGGCACGCAGGGCGACCGAAACGGCCGCCTTGCCGCTGCCGTGCACCTCGACGGGGTCGGCCAGGGGCTCGTCGCCGGCGAGCCAGGGCCGCAGGTCATCCACGCCGAGGTCGCCGTCACCGGGCCAGCTCGACCCGACGGCCCACACGAGCACGTCGGCATCGACGGGACCGGTCACCGGCGCGCTCAGGCGGACGCGCACGCCGGCGTCCTCGGCGCCGCCCACCAGCCAGGCCAGCAGCCCAGCCAGGTCGGGGTCGGCCTGCTCGGCCAAGGCCAGGCGGCCACCGAGGCGGTCGCCGGCCTCCCACAGCTCCACCTCGTGGCCGCGCTCGGCCAGACGGCGCGCGCACTCGAGCCCGGCCGGACCCCCTCCGGCCACCACGATCCGTCTCGGCGGGTCGGCGGGAGGCGGGGCCGGGTCGGCCTCGTGCCCGACCTCCGGGTTCACCGAGCACTGCACCGACTGGTTGAGGAAGATGGCCCCGATGCAGCGGTACTGGTAGATGCAGGGGCGGATCCGGTGGCGCTGGCCGGCCGCGAGCTTGTTCGGGAGGTCGGGGTCGGCGATGAGCGGCCGGCCCATCGCGATGATGTCGGCGGCGCCGTCGGCCAGCGCCTGCTCGGCCGCCTCGGGCGTGAGGCGGCCCATGGCGATCACCGGTACACCGAGCTCGCGGCGCACGCGCGTTGCGCTCGCCAGCAGCGCGCCGGGCTCGTGGGGCGTGTGACCGTCGGTGATGCCGGTGGCCACCATCGGTTCGGCGTAGGCGGTGACGTGGATGCCGTCGAGCCCGGCGTCCACGCCGAGGCCCATGGCCACCAGCGCGTCGTCGATCCGCTGGCCGGGATCGCGGTGGGCCTCGAAGGCGCCGACCCGGGCCCAGAGCGGGAAGCTCGCCCCCACCGCCCGCCGCACCGCTCGCACCACCTCCACGAGGAGCTCCGCCCGGCGCTCGGGTGAGCCGCCCCATCCGTCGGCGCGCTGGTTGGTGTGGGGGGACAGGAAGGCATGGAGCAGGTAGCCGTGGCCCGCGTGCAGCTCGATGGCGTCGAAGCCGGCTGCCTGCACGCGAGTAGCGGCGTCGACGAAGCGGTCGATCACCGCCGCCAGGTCCTCGTCGGTGGCCTCCTGCACCCGGTAGGCGGCCGACGGCGTGGCGAAGGGCGCCATCATGGCGGAGGTCTCATCGTCGGTGAGCATGCCCGACAGCGCATCGGGTGCGGTCGGGCGCTTCCTGGTCGGCACTAGCAGCGGCCGTCCCTCGGCGATGTCGAGGAGGCTGTTCGTGCCGCCATGGACGAGCTGCGCGGCCAGCGCCGAGCCGTGGCGATGCACGTCGCCGGCCAGGCGTCGGAGACCGGGCCGCTGCGTATCGTCGGATGCCGCGATCTGGCGGACATCGAACGACCCCTCCGGGTAGGCCACCGCCACCGACCCCACGATGATGAGCCCGGCCCCGCCCGCCGCCCGCGCCTCGAACCAGGCCGCCTGGGCGTCGCCCACGGTGCCGTCCGCCTCGCCCAGGTTCACCCCCATCGGGCACATCGCGATCCGGTTCCGGAGCGTCAGCGACCCGATCGACCCGGCCCCGAGCAGGTGGGGGAAGGGGCCGCTCACCAGAGCTGGTCGGTGTAGGTGTCGGTGCCGGGGATGGTGGGGATGAACGGGGCAGCCCAGAGGACCTCGCCCACCCCGTCGGCGTGGAGCCGGTCGGCGCCGGCGCGCTGCGCTTCCCAGGTGGCCTCCGGAGTGGCGGCGGTGAACGAGAGGCTGAGCACGCAGCCGTCGAGCTGGTCGTGGCCCTGCTGGCTCACCGGCGCGTCCGCCGGGAGGGGGATCGGTGTGAAGCCGATGTCGAGCTCCGGAGCCAGGGACTGCTGGAACGCCTGCAGATCGGCCACCGAGACACCGGCAGCGGGGCGCATGAGGGAGGCGGTCACCCCGCCGAAGGGATGGTCGAGGGCCAGCTCGGCGGGGACGGCCGCGTCAACAGCCGCCGCGTTGGTGAAGGCGTGGCGGTAGAGGAGGGTGTGGATGTGGTCGCGCTCGGCGAACATCCGGCCGTTGGCGTGGAGCCACTGGACCTGCCGCAGGGCCCAGCCGACGTGGTCGTCGTGGCGACCGTCGAGGATCCAGTAGATCGCCACGTAGGAGCCGAGCGCCGACCCGCCGAACAGGTCGGCGTCGGCGCCGAAGCGCAGGTCCTTCAGCGGCCGGGTGGCGACGAAGCGCCGCCCCGCGAACAGCCACGGCCCCACCATGCAGCCGGCGTAGAAGTGGTCGCGCTCGTACCAGCGGTTGTACGCCACCTCCTGCCCACGATGCGGCTCCACCAGTGTGAACAGCATCGAGCCGAGCCGTACTTCACCACCCACGTCGCTCATGGTGAGGAACCTACAATCCGCCGATGCCGCGACGGATCTACCTCGACGGCAACTCGCTCGGGCCACCGGCTCCGGCCACGGCGGATGCGCTGCGGGCCTTCGTGGAACAGTGGGAGCGCGACCTGATCGGCGGCTGGAACGGTGTGGACGGCCAGCCCGGCTGGTGGGATCTGCCGGTGACCCTCGGCGACAGGATCGCCCCGCTCGTGGGCGCCGCTCCCGGGCAGGTGGTGGTGGGCGACGGCACCACCGTGCTGTGGTTCAAGCTGGTGAGCGCCGCGCTGCGCCTGCGCCCCGGTCGGACCACGATCGTCACGCAGGCCGGTGGCTTCCCCACCGACCGGCACGCCATCGATGCCGTCGGCGTCCCTGTCGTCGCGGTCGGCCCCGACGACCTTGCTGGAGCACTCGACGCCGACATCGCGGCGCTGGCCCTTACGCACGTCGACTACCGCACGGGCCGCCGGCTGGACATGGCAGCCCTCACGTCCGCCGCTCATGACGCAGGCGCGCTCGTGGTGTGGGATCTGTCGCACTCCACCGGTGCCATGGACCTGCACCTCGACGCCGCCGGAGTCGACCTCGCGGTGGGCTGCACCTACAAGTACCTCAACGGCGGCCCGGGTTCGCCCGCCTTCGCCTACGTCGCCGCGCGCCACCTGCCCGCCCTCGACCAGCCCATCCCCGGCTGGGTGGGCCACATCGACCCCTTCTCCATGGACGAGCGCCACGTGCCCGACCCCGGCATACGCCGGGTGCTCAGCAGCTCGCCGCCGGTGATCGCCCTGCAGGCGCTGGCGGTGGCCCTCGACCGCTTCGACGGTGTTGACCTGGCGGCCCTGCGCGCCCACAGCCTCGCCCTCACCGATCGCTGCATGACCCGGGCTGACGACCTCGGCCTCGAGGTGGCCACGCCCCGCGACCCCGACCAGCGCGGCAGCCAGGTGGCGCTGCGTCACCCCAATGCGTGGGAGGTCGTGCAGGCCGCCATCGACGCCGGGGTGGTGGGCGACTTCCGCCCGCCGGACCTCATCCGCCTGGGGTTCGCGCCGCTCCAGCTCACCCTCGGGGACGTCGACGAGGCCATGGATCGCCTCGCGACGATCCTCGCCACCGGTGCCTGGGAGCGCTGGCAGCATGCCCCCCGCCCGGTCGTCACCTGAGATCCCGGGTTCTGTGGACGCTTACGCCCGCATAGCGGTGCTGAGGGTCCACAGAACCGGTCAGCCCAGGATGCCGTAGCGCTCGAGGTGGAAGGCGCGGATGGCGTTGCCCCGCAGGAACTTCCAGATCTCGTCGTCGCTGAGGCCAGCCTGGGCGCAGATGTCGGTGGCCACCTTCTTAGAGTGGGGGAACGTGCTGTCGGCGTGGGGGTAGTCGACCTCGAAGCAGATCTGGTCCATGCCCACGG
>DAIQBC010000200.1:0-5214 GCA_036781345.1 Acidimicrobiales bacterium
GTGCTGCTCGTGCTGGCCGCCGGCTCCCGGCTGTCGGCCTACATCGGGGCGACGGTGGGCGAGATCGGGTTCCTCCGCGGGATCTGGATGGACGGCTCCCAGCGGCTGGCCTGGCTGGAGGACTACGCCGCCTCCATCGCGGCGGTGGCCGACCTCCCGGTGCCCGATCGCATCAAGGAGGGCATCACCTTCGAGGAGGTGTCCTTCGCCTACCCCGGCACCGATCGCCTGGTGCTCGAGCACGTGTCGTTGTCTCTGCCCGCCGGAGCCGTCGTGGCCGTGGTCGGCGAGAACGGCGCCGGCAAGAGCACCCTGGTGAAGCTGCTGGCCAAGCTCTACGAACCGACCAGCGGACGGATCCTGATCGACGACGTCGACCTCGCCCGCGTACCGGCCGAGGGCTGGCGGGCCCGGATGGCGGGCGCCTTCCAGGACTTCTTCCGCTTCGAGCTGCAGACGCGCCACAGCGTGGGGCTCGGCGACGTGCCCCGGCTCGACGACGACCCCGCCGTGCTGGCTGCCGTGGGCCGTGCCGGTGCCGAGGACGTCGTCGAGAAGCTCGGCGCCGGCCTCGACACGCAGCTCGGCCCCACCTGGCCCGAGGGCGTCGAGGTGAGCTTCGGCCAGTGGCAGAAGCTCGCCCTCGCCCGCGGCTTCATGCGGGAGGATCCGCTGGTGCTCGTGCTCGACGAGCCCACCGCCGCGCTCGACGCCGAGACCGAGCACGCCCTGTTCGAGCGCTACGCCGCCCACATGCGCGAGGCGGGCGCCGCCGGTCGCATCACGCTCCTCGTGTCGCACCGCTTCAGCACCGTTCGCATGGCCGACCTCATCGTCGTGCTCGACGGCGCCCACGTGGTGGAGGTGGGCACGCACGAGGACCTCATGGCCCGGGGCGGCCAGTACGCGGAGCTCTACGACATCCAAGCCGCTGCCTACCGCTGAGCCTGCGCCTGCTCGAGACCGCCGGCAGTCGTCGTGCATCGGCGGCATGATGTGCGCACTCGTTCGGGAGGTGCTGATGGCGTCGATCGTGGAGCTGAGCCCCCAGACCCGGGCGCGGGTCCTCGACCGCCTTGGTCTGGAGGAACCGGTGGCGCTCGACCCGCAGGGGCTGGCCGAGCTGTACCAGCGGTGGTGCCGTCGGGTGCCGTTCGACAACGTCCGCAAGCTGATCGCCCTCCGGGGTGAGGACGGCGGGCCGCTGCCGGGCATGGACCCCGAGGACTTCTTCGGGATGTGGCTGGCCCATGGTGTTGGCGGCACCTGCTGGCCGAGCAACTCGGCCCTCTGGGCGCTGTGCCGCGCCTGCGGGTTCGATGCCCGACTCGTGGCGGCGTCGATGGCCGACACCGGCGTGGCGTCGCATGGCACCACCATCGTGCGACTGGAGGGCTCGGAGTGGCTGCTCGACTCGTCGATGCTCACCGATCGGCCCGTGCCGTTGGCCGACATCGAGACGGCCACGGACCATCCCGTCTTCGGCACGACGGCCACGCCGGTGGCCGAGGGCTGGCTGCTCGCGTTCCCGCTGCCGTTCGCCGAGGCGACGATGCCGTGCCGCACGATCGACCCGGGCGCCGTGACGCACGACCTGTGCGTCGAGCGCTACGAGGTGTCGCGCGAGGTGAGTCCGTTCAACCATCAGGTGAGCACGCGCCGCAACGACGATGCGGGCGTCGTCTCCTACGGAGGTGGCAAGCGCTACCGGCGCACGCCGGTGGGGATCGAGGAGTCCGATCTCGTCGGCGCCGCGCTCGCGACGGCGCTCGTCGACGAGCTCGGGATGTCGGAGGAGATCGTGACCCGCCTCGCGCTGAGGGGCTGAGGCGCCGAGGGGGTCAGCCGGCGGGAGCTGCCATCTTGATGATGCTGAAGTGCGCACCCTGCGGATCGTTCAGCACCGCGAAGCGGCCCGGCGGGATGTCGGTGGGGGGCACGGGCACCTGGCCGCCGAGCTCCGAGCAGCGGGCGGCGGTGACGTCGGTGTCGGCAACGGCGAAGTACACCATCCAGTGGGATGGCAGGACGTCGGGCCCCGGCCACTCGTCGCCGGTCATGACCATCATGCCGCCGACCGGCTTCCCGCCGAGCTGCCACTCCGTGTACGTCATGCCGCCACCCTGGTCCGTGTCGTTCGCCGTCCAGTCGAACACCGCTCCGTAGAAGGCCTTGGCTTGGTCGGGCTGGCGGCAGGTGAGCTCGTTCCAGGTGAGGCTGCCGGGCTCGTTGACGACCTGGGCGCCGTGGTGATCACCGGCCTGCCAGACCGAGAACACCGTGCCCTCGGGATCGGCGAACACCGCCATGCGCCCGGCCGTCATCACGTCCATGGCGGGCACGATGACCGTGCCACCGGCATCGACGACCTTGGCCGCGGTGGCGTCGGCGTCGGCCACCGCCACGTAGGTGGTCCAGTAGGGAGGCCCGGGCGCCTGCTGGGGGCCGATCCCGGCCACGAGGCGGCCGCCGAGCTCGAACATGCGGTACCCGCCCGTCTCCTCCACCGGGCCCGCTTCGGTGGCGGTCCAGCCGAACAGGCCGCCGTAGAAGGCCACCGCAGCATCGATGTCGGGGCTCCCGAGGTCGATCCACGACGGGGTCCCGGGTGCGTAGCTGTCGACGTTGGGCATCGGTGCTCCTCTTGCTCGTTGGCTCCTGAGGCCTAGACGCGAGATCGGCGATGGTCAAGGCGTCGGGGGAACCCGCCCATGGCATGGTGGGTCAGGTAGAACGGACGGCGGGCGGACCGAGAACGCCGTCCGAGTCACCCCCGCCCGAGAGGCAACCGCCGCATGTCCACCGCCTGGGAGACCGTGCTCGACCGGCTCGACGACGCCGCTGAGCTGGCCGGCCTCGACCCTGACATCCTGCGGCTGCTTCGCACGCCACACCGCACGCTCGAGGTGGCGGTGCCGGTCCGCATGGACGACGGCACGATCGAGGTCTTCACGGGCTGGCGGGTGCACCACGACACCACCCGGGGTCCGGGCAAGGGCGGCATCCGGTTCCATCCCGACGTCGACGCCGATGAGGTGAAGGCGTTGGCGGCGGCCATGACGTTCAAGACGGCCATCCTCGATCTCCCGTTCGGCGGCGCCAAGGGCGGGGTGCGCTGCGATCCGTCGGTGCTGTCCCTGGGTGAGCTCGAGCGCCTCACCCGCCGGTACACCTACGAGATCAGCCCGCTCCTCGGGCCCGACCGCGACGTGCCGGCCCCCGACGTCAACACCGACGGCCGGGTGATGGCGTGGCTCATGGACACCTTGTCGATGACGCAGGGTCAGCACCTGCCCGGGTCGGTCACCGGCAAGCCGCTGGCCGTAGGCGGCACCCGCGCGCATGCGGGAGCGACGTCGTCGGGCTGCCTGGTGTGCGCCCGCGCCGCCTTCACGGAGCTGGGCCTGCCGCTGACTGGCGGGCGGGCGGTCATCCAGGGCTTCGGCAAGGTGGGCGGCCCGCTCGCCTTCCTGCTGCACTCCGCCGGGATGCGGGTGGTGGCGGTGGCCGACGCCGGGGGAGCGGTGGCCAACGAGGGTGGTCTCGACATCAGCCATCTGTCCGACCACGTGTCGCTCACCGGCTCGGTGGCGGGGTTCTCCGGTGGCGAGCACATCTCGGCCGAGACGATCTGGGACATCGAGTGCGAGCTGCTGGTGCCCGCTGCACTCGGTGGCGTCATCGACGAGGCCGTGGCCCGGCGGGTCCGTGCGCCGGTCGTCGTTGAGGCCGCCAACGGGCCCACCACGATCGACGCCCAGGCCGTCTTGGCTGAGCGGGGCATCGTGGTGGTGCCCGACATCCTGGCCAACGCCGGCGGCGTCACCGCCTCCTACTTCGAGTGGGCCCAGAGCCGGCAGGGCTACCCGTGGGAGGAGGGCGTCCTCGCCGAGCGCCTCCGCACCCGGATGGACGACGCCTTCGTCACCGTCTGGGCCCGATCGCAGCAGCTTGGTGTCGACCTGCGCCGCGCCGCCCACGTCGTCGCCCTCGAGCGCATCGCCGCCGCCATCGAGGCACGTGGCCTGTTCCCCTAGCAGGCCCTGAACTCGCGACGATCGAGACACACTTCCGTGTTGGATTCGTCGCGAGTTCGGGAGATTGGAGGGCACCCTTGACAGCATCGAACATGTGTTCGATGCTGGATTGATGCGGAGCGTGGCTGTGCTGGACGTCGTGGGGGAGCTGGCGGAGCGGGTGCGCCCTGTCACGCTGACGCGCGAGCAGCGGCTGCCGGTGCTGTCGGCCTTCGAGGGGCTGCTGCCGGGGGCGGGTCTGCGGCGGGGGGCGACGGTGTCCATCGGTGCCGCGGCCGGAGTGGGTGGCGCGACATCGCTGGCCCTGGCCCTGGTGGCCGAGGCATCACAGGTGGGGTCATGGGTGGCGGCGGTGGGGCTGCCGTCGCTCGGGCTGGTGGCGGCCGACGAGCTGGGGGTGGCGCTGGAGCGCCTGGTGCTGGTGGCGGCGCCGGAGCGCGACGCCTGGGGTGGGGTGGTGGCGGCGCTGGTCGACGGGTTCGACCTGATCATCCTGCACGCAGGCCGCACGGGCGTGCGCACGGCTGACGCCCGGCGGCTGGTGGCCCGGGCCCGGGAGCGGGGTGCGGTGCTGCTGCAGCTCGGGCCGGGCTGGCCCGAGGGGGCCGACCTCCAGCTCCAGGTCACCCGGGCCCGCTGGGATGGCCTCGACGATGGCCATGGCCACCTGCAGGCCCGCAAGGTGCGGGTCACTCGTGGCGGCCGAGGTGAGGCGGCTCAGCCCCGCCGCGTCGACCTCTGGCTGCCTGGCCCCGACGGCCAGGTGGAGGTGGTGACCGCACCGGCGGGGGTGCCCGTCGCCCCGGTCCGGCCGCTGCACGCGGTGGGCTGACCTCATGACCGGGGTGCGCATGCTCGTGGTGCGCTGCGCTGACTGGCCCATCGTGGCAGCCGGGGTGGCGCTCGACGTGCCGGCGGCCGTCTTCCGCGCCAACCGGGTGGTGGCCACCTCGCCGGCGGCTCGCCAGCACGACATCACCTGCCACCAGCGCCGACGGGAGGCGCAGTCCCGCTGTCCGTCGCTGGTGGTGCTCGACCACGACCCCGCCCGCGACGCCCGAGCCTTCGAGCCGATCGTCGCCACCCTCGATGCGCTGACGCCCCGCGTGGAGATCACCCTCCCCGGCCAGGTGGCCTTCCCCACCCGCGGTCCGTCCCGCTTCTTCGGGGGTGACGA
>DAIQBC010000201.1:0-5095 GCA_036781345.1 Acidimicrobiales bacterium
CCCATGGTGGCGAACAGGCAGGTGGCCTCGTCGGCCGCGAAGAGCTCGAGCAGGCGCCCCTTGGGGAGGTCGCGCTGGGTGAGGATGGGCACGTCGAGCCGGAGCTGCAGGGCGGCGGCGGCCTCGTCGAGCACCCGGAAGCTGGTGAACAGCGCCAGCGTGCGCCCACCAGCGGCCTCGATGAGGTCGCCCAGCTCGTCGGTGAGGGCGGCGACGTAGCCCGGCTGGCGCGGGTCCGGCAGGTGGGCGGCGCAGTAGAGCAGGGCGTGCGCCTCGTAGTCGAACGGGCTGCCCACATCGAGCTCGGTGATCTGGGCCGGGGCCACCCCCAGGCGGCTGGGAAGCCGGGCCGGGAGGGTGGCGCTGGTGAGCACGCACGTGCGCTGGCTCCACAGCGCGTCCTGCAACAGCCCGGCCACGTCGAGCGGGGCCACCCGCAGCATCGGGTTGGCATCGGTACCCTCCACCCACACCACCTCGTCGGCGCTGACGAGCTCGACGGCGCCGAGATCCTCCACCAGCGCACCGGCGGTCTGGGTCAGGCGCAGGGCTCGGCTGCGAACCTCCTCCGGAGCGTCCCCGGGCACGTTGCGGGCCGCGGCCAGCGCCGCTTCCACGCGGCCCCGCGCCACGGTGATTGCACCCGCCAGGTCGTCGGGCAGGGCGCCCCTCAGGCGCTTGTCGCGATGAGGGCGGAGGGCCTCGGTGATCAGCCGGCCGGCGTCGTCCACCCCGGCCGGGAGGCGGTCGTCGGCGATCACCCCGCGCACGCGTCGAGCCAGATCGGCGAAGCGGCCGCCGGTGAGCTCGATCCCACTCGTGGCCGACACGATGTCCTCGAGCTGGTGAGCTTCGTCGATCACCGCTAGCTCGTGCTCCGGAAGCAGCACGCCGCCCATGGCGAGGTCGAGGCCGTAGAGGTGCAGGTTCACGACCACGACGTCGGACTGCAGGGCCTTGTTGCGGGCCGCCTCCGCGAAGCAGATGCCGCCGCTCGGGCAACGTGCCGCCCCCGGGCACTCCCGGGCGCTCACGCTCACCGCGCTCCACGCTCGCTCCGAGGGCTCGACCGCGAGCTCGGCCCGCTCGCCCGAGGTGCTGGAGGCAGCCCAGCTGGCCAGCGCCACCAGCTCGGCGGCGGGCGCCCGCTCGGCCACGCCGTCGAGGGCGAGCTGCCCCTCGTCCTTGCCGGCGGCGGCCAGCTCGGCCAGCCGCTGCATGCACACGTAGTTCGACCGGCCCTTCAGCACTGCCCAGGTGAAGGGGTGACCGAGGTGCTCCTGCAAGAACGGGAGGTCCTTGCCCGCCAGCTGGTCCTGCAAGGCTTTGGTGGCGGTGGCCACCACCGTGCGCCGTCCCGACAGGATCGCCGGCACCAGGTAGGCGAGCGTCTTGCCCGTGCCGGTGCCGGCCTGCACCGCCACGTGCTTGCGCTCCGCGATCCCGAGCCGCACAGCCTCGGCCATCTCACGCTGGCCGAGCCGGGCCTCGCCGCCCCCGGGCAGCTCCGCCACCACCCGATCGAGGGCGCTGGTCACGGCGTCGGGCATCCGGGCGACGCTACCGGGCGGCTGTGACACCGCCGGGGCGGCTACTCGCGGCGAGAGCCCCCACCGGCGAGGGTCTCGAGCGCGTCGAGCAGCTGGATCGGGATCGGGAAGATCACCGTCGAGCTGTTCTCGGCGGAGATCTCCACCATCGTCTGCAGCTGCCGGAGCTGGAGGGCACCCGGCGAGGCGCTGATGATGGCGGCCGCCTCACCGAGCTTCTGGGAGGCCTGCAGCTCGCCCTCGGCGGCGATGATCTTGGCGCGCCGCTCGCGCTCGGCCTCGGCCTGCTTGGCCATGGCCCGCTGCATCTGCACCGGCACCTGCACGTCGCGGATCTCCACCCGGTGGACCTTGATGCCCCACGGCTCGGTTTGGGCGTCGAGGGCGATCTGCAGCTCGCCGTCGATGCGGTCGCGCTCGGTGAGGAGCTGGTCCAGCTCGTGGCGACCCACGATGGAGCGCAGGGTGGTCTGGGCCACGAGCTGTGACGAGGTGTACCAGTCGCGGATCTTGATCACCGACGACTCGGCGTCGACCACCTGGAAGTAGGCCACCGCGTCGACGCTGCTGGTGACGTTGTCCTTGGTGATCACGGCCTGGGAGGCGACGGGGACGGCCACGATCTGCAGGTTGACCCGCACGATCCGATCGATGATCGGGATGACGAAGAACAAGCCGGGGCCCTTGGCGCCCACGGAGCGGCCGAGGCGGAAGATCACCCCGCGCTCGTACTCCTGGACGATCTTGATGGAGCTGGCCAAGAAGATGACCACCACCACTGCCAGCACGAAGAGGACACCGATCACTGCTTGCATGGAGGCTCCTAGCCGTTGGGATCCGAGAGCGGGTCGACCTCGAGGGTCATGCCCGAGAAGGCAACGACCGCGACACGATCGCCCTTGTGCAGAGGCTCTTTCGCGGTGGCGTTCCAGCGCGAGCCCTCCAGCACAACGGTGCCGGCCTGGCCCTTCCACGCCGTGACCTCGCCGATGGACCCCACCATCGAACCCATGCCCACCTTCGTGGGCCCTTCGAGGAGGCGCTGCGCGGCGCCGTGCAGCGTGGGGAACGCGGCGACCAGCGCAGCGGCGCCGAGGGCGCCGATCACGACAGTGGTGGCGTCGTCGGCCATCACCCCGAAGGCGATGCTGCCACCTGCGAACGTCGCCGCGGCAGCGACCTGCCCGGCGAGGGGACGTCGGCGACGGGCCACCATCACGCACCACACCACGACCGCGACGGCGGGGCCGAGCAGCGGCCACCAGGTGGCGTCCTGGCGGTCCACGCCGGCCACAGCCGCCACGCTCAGCACGAGGGCGAGGGTGCCGGCGATCCCCACGGTGGGGAGCGCGGCCTCCACCACGAGCAGCAGCGCCGCCAAGGTGAGCATGACGAGGACCGTGGCCGGTTCGTCGAGCAGCGATTCCACGGCTCGACAGTAGGTCAGGTTGGGCGCTCGGCCAGGGCCTTGATGTGTTCGAGCGTGTGGCGCATGTTCTCCGAGAGCATGGCCATGCGTCGCTCGATGATCACCCCGGCGTTGTCCGGGTCCTGCTCGACCATGGCCCGCAGGCCCGACCCGGCGGGGCCGTGCTGGAACCCGTGGCGCAATTCGGTGCCCGCGTCGGTGGCCTGCAGACGGTGCCACCACATCGTCGAGGGGTGCTCGGGGGGCGACACGGTCCACTCGAAGGCCACTCCTGGGTCGGCCCGGGTGACGTGGCACTCGACGTCCCACTGCCAGTCACCGATCCGGTTCGTGGCCCGGAACACGGCCTCGACCTCGGGCCCGGTGTGCGGCGGCACCCACACGGTCTCGAGTGTCTCCTGGTTCCACTCGGGCGTGCGGCTGAGGTCGGTCACCAGGTCCCACACCACGTCGGGGGCGGCCGCGATGTGCACCGCGATCTCGGCGCCCACGCCGCTGAGGTCGACCATCTCCCTAGCCTGTCGCCCGGTTCGACACCACGCCGCAGACATGGCCGCCGTTCAGGCAGGCGTGGACCTCGCGGTCGAGGGCGTCCTGGTCCCACGCGTTGAGGAAGTCGGCATGCACGCCGCCCACGCCGCCGGAGGACAGCTCCAGCCCGGTGGGCTCGCCGGTGACGGGGTAATGGACCTCGAAGATCAGCTGGGGGATCGGCACCGGGTGATCGTCGGGGCAGCGCCCGCCGCGGCTTCGGGCCACGTGCGAGCGGTGATCGTGGCTGTCCAGGTGCACGCCGTCCCAGCAGTCTGGGAAGGCGATGCGGACCCCGAGCGGGGCCGCGCTCGGGCACGTGGGTGGCCCGGCGCGGAGGACGGGTGAGGCACCGCAGTGCCAGGCCGCCACGGCCAGCGGCTGGGGCTTGGAGGCGTGACCGTCGCCACCGATCATCATCAGGCCAGCCGGGTACGGCTCCACGGAGGCCGGATCCACGCCGAGCCCGGGCCGATAGTACGCGGCACTACCGATCGGTGTCACGGGCTCGCCGTCGCGTAGGAGGGCCGGCGCCCAGTACGCAGCCGTGTCGAGCTTGTTCTGGCAGGTGGTGTCGCCGTCGCGCAGCACCGCGGCCGTGGAGGCGGCGTCGGTGGCGGTGTTGCCGAAGAAGTCGTGTACATGCGACTGGCCGGGTAGCCCCGGTTGCACGATCGGGTCGTCGGCGGCCGTGTGGCTCCAACCGCACTCCACCTTGAACTGGGGGACGCGCCCTTGCGGCCCCAATCCGCTGGCCGCCGCCACCGCCTGTGCGTCGCGGCCCGTCAGCAGCGCGAACGCGCCGGCGACGGTGGCCAAGGCCGCCACGGTGAGGAGGCAGGCGAGGACGACTGCTCGCCGCCGCGCGGCCCCGGGCATCACCCGTCGGTCGGGCGCGTCGGCAGCACGATGGCGGCTACGTCAACCGCGAAGGGGACGTCGGTGGCCGGTCGGGCGGGAGCGGTGGCGGCGTCGGGCATGTTCGGCTGGGCCGGTGGTTCGGGGGTGGGGGCGGTCTGGTAGTCGACCGACGGCGGCTTCTCCGTCGAGATGAGCGCGACGAGATCAAGGGCGCCAGCGGTCCAGTTGGTGGCGGTTGGGGCGCCGTCGCACGGGGCCAGCTCCTCGAGGGCGACGGGTGACGTCGTGGCGAAGGTGTTGTCCGCGAAGCAGTTGTCGAGTGAGGCAAGGTCGGGCTGGAGGCTGCCGAAGGCGAGGTCGGCCAGCCCGGACCCGCTCACGGCGTTGCCCACTACGCGGTTCTCCATCGGGTCCCAGAGCACGAGGGCGAGCTGGGCGGGGTCGGTGACTGCCGGGGGGTTGTCGCGGACCTCGGCGCACGGCGTGTCCCACGTCGACCGGTCGGGCACGCCATCGCTGGCCTCGTCCTCGGGGTAGGGCACGAGCGCGATCCCCACCCGTTCATGGTCGTAGACAAGGTTGCGTTCGATGATGTTGCGATTGCTGCCCGGCACGATGATGCCGTTGCCCATTGCCAGGAGGGCGTCGTCGATGGCGGGCGTGTCGGGTTGCATGTTGTCGTGGACGATGTTGCCCACGATCGTGTTGTCGCGGCCCGGGTAGC
>DAIQBC010000202.1:0-5057 GCA_036781345.1 Acidimicrobiales bacterium
CTCCTCCATGGAGCGGTCGAGGCGCATCTCGGTCTGCTTCTGGTTGGCGATGACGCTGGCCGCCTGCTCCCGGAGCCGGCGGTGCTGGTCCTGGGCCTCGGTGATGGCCTGCTCCAGCTGGATCTTGGGATCCGCCTTGGTGTTGAAGACCGAGTTGACCTTCGCCCCGAGGTACTTCCACCAACGCCTGAGTGCTTTGAACATGGCGGGGAGCCTATCCGGCCGATCGTTCAGCCCGGGAGGAGTCGCCGCGCGCGAGCCAGCAGCGCGCTCGCCTCGCTCACCGCCATGCTGGCCGTGATGGCGAGGTAGGCGACGCCGGTGGGCACGACCACCACGGCGAAGGCCACGAGCCGGGGCATGTCGTCGGTGACTGACCGGAGGCCGGCGGCCAGGACGCCGGCGGCGGCGGCGGCCGTCATCGACCACCGGGCGTCGTGGCCCAGGCGCGGGAGACGTCCGATGCGATGCTCGAGGGCGCCGCGCAGGAGCCGGTACTCGATCCAGGAGGACGCGGCGGCGCCGAGGGCCAGGCCCACGACGCCCAGCCGGGGTGGGCCTTGACCCGCCAGGCGCAGCTCGTCGGGCAGCGGCCCGAGGCGGAGGGGCCCGATCTGCTGCAGCGATGAGCCCACGACGGCGAAGCGGTCGAAGGGGAACATGAGCAGACCGCCGAGCAGCGCGGCGATCGTCACCCGGACGATGGCGATGCGGGCCACCAGCTTCGGCCGGTCGATGGCGTAGAGCCCGTTCTGCAGGAGCCGTGATCGGGTGGTGCCGAGCAGGCCCAGCGCGAAGGCGGCGATCACGAACCACACCAGTCGGCTGTCGCCGGCCGTGAACTCACCCCGTTGCAGCAGGGCACCCACCACGACATCCCCGGCGAACACGTAGAGCGCGGCCGTGATGGCCACGTAGAAGGTGATGCGCTCCATGCCGAAGTGAAGCCGGTCCTTGATGGCCTGCCGGCTGCGCCGGCCGAGGCGGGAGAGCTCCGGGAGCTCGGCGGCCGCCACCGCCATGCCGAACAGGCTGATGGGGAGCAGGTAGAGCACCTGCCCGTAGGTGAGGGCCGACACGCCGCCGACCGCGAGGAGGCTGGCGAGCACGAGGTCGAGGTAGCTGATCAGCTGGATGACGCCTCGGCCGAGCACCACCGGGCCGAAGCGTCCGAGCACGTCGCGCACGGCAGGGGAGCTTCGGTCGATGCTCAGGGTGGCGCCCTTGGTGAGCCGCCGCACGGAGGGCACCTGGATGGCGACCTCGAGCACCGCGCCGACCACCACGCCCCACGCCAGGGCGTGGGCCAATCCCACCTCGGTCGCCCCGACGAGGGCGACCACCACGACGATGGCGATCTGGGTGGCGTTCCACATCACCGGCGACACGTAGGACAGGAAGAAGTGCCGGTGGCTGTTGAGGATCCCCGTGCAGAAGGCGGAGAGCACCAGGAACGCGATCCCCGGGAACATGATCCGGAGCAGGGTGACGGCGAGGTCCAGCCGCTGGCCGGAGAACCCCGGTGTGATGAGCATCGTGAGAGGTCTGGCCAGCAGCACGCCGATCGCCACCAACGCCGCCATCACCGCGAGCAGCAACCCCAGCACGTTGCCGGCCAGGCGCTGGGCGGCGGGACGGTCCTCGTCGAGCAGGCGGGAGTACACCGGGATGAACGAGGCCGAGAGCACGCCCTCGCCGAGGAGGTTCTGGAGCAGGTTGGGGATGCGCAGGGCCGCCTTGAACACGTCGGCGGTGGAACCCACCCCCAAGTAGGCCGAGATGGCGACCTCGCGGAGCAGCCCGGCGATCCGCGAGAGGAGGATGCCGGCGGCAACGAGGTAGGACCCTCGACGGCCGGGGTCCTCGGGGCCACCAGCGTGCACCTCGGTGAGCAGGGGAGCTGGGTCGGGCGGGACCTGCGTCACCCGGTGCCCGCCACCGCGGTGCCACCGCCGGTCTCCTCGATGGCCTGCCGTAGGGCTTCCATCTCGTCGACCATCTCGTCGACGTCGTTGCCGAGGCCTCCGAGCTCGGTCACGTCGTTGGCTTGCACCGACAGCTCGATGGTGCGGGCGGCGGCCTCGTCGAGCCGGGCGTTGAGGAGCCGCAGCCGGCTGTCCGCATCGCCGATCACGCGCTCGAGGCGCTCCACGGTGGCCAGCTGGGCCCGCAGCGACTCCATCGTCCGCTCCTCGGTCGAGCCAGGGGCCGCCGGCGGGCCGGCGGCGGCGATCTCGCCGCGGATGGCGTCAGGGTCGACGCGCCGCCGGGCGTCGACCAGATCGTGGCCGCGGCGAGCGATGCGCCACACCTCTTGGACGCCGGTGTCCACTCGTGACTGGATCTCCCGGAGGCGATCCCGCATGGGTCCCGGCCGGGCCGCCGACACGGACTCCTGGAAGCGGGTGCGGGCCTGCAGGGCATCGGTGACGTAGCGCCGCCAGGGCTCCGCCAGGGTGAACGGGTCGATGCGGGCGTCTCTGGGGGCACGGGGGATGGCCATCGCGACGCGCCCGGCCCAGCCCAGCAGCCCCAGCACCAGGGCGCCGATCGCGCCGCCGCCGGCCAGGATGCCGAGGCTGGCGCCTGCCCCAAGGGCCAGGATCCCTCCCGGTGAGGTGATCGCGCGCGCGACGGGAGGCGTGAAGAACCGATCCCGCAGCGACAACCCGGCCATGGGGGCCGAGGCTACGCCGAACCTAGAAGTTGCTGACGACAGCCACGAACACCTTGTTGATGCTGCGCGGATCGCTGGAGTCGTACAGGGCGGCCTGGCTGGCCTCGGCGATCCGGCGCAGCGTCGGCAGATCGGCGTTGTCTCCATAGGAGATGGGGAACACGCGCACGGCCTGGCTCTGCTGGCCCTCGGGGCGATCCGACAGCGCCGCGAGCAGCGACTGGAGCTGGTCCGGGTCGTCGTCGGGCTCGCCGTCGTCGTTGACGCCGTCGGATAGCAGCACCACCGCGTTGATGCGAGTGGGGTCGTAGCTGTCGAGCTGGCGCTGGTAGGCGAGCTCGGTGGCGGTGTAGAGCGGTGTCCCGTTGAGCGGCACGAGGTCGCCGATCTTGTTCCGGAGGCCCTCGCGCACATCGCCGATACGGCCCGTGGGCACCAGCTCGAGGTAGTCGGCGGGCGCACCGCCGTTGCCGAGATCGGTCGTGAACACCCAGAGGCCGACCTCATCGTCGTCGTTGAACTCGTCGAGCGCGGCGATGGTGGCCTGCTTGGCGAGGTCGAGCTTCGTGGCACCGGTGGCGGGGTCCGCGAGCTCGTCCATGGAGCCCGAGATGTCCATCAGGAGCAGGACCCGGGCCGGCTTGCGCTGGTCCTGCCAGTCGTCGATGAGCTGCGTGAGCACCTCGGGGGCCGGCACCTCCAGCAGGGTCTGGGGCTGGTTCGGATCGACGCCGTTGCCGGCGTCGATCGGTGCGCCGATCGCCACGTCTGGGTTCCCCGGTCGGAAGCCGAAGCGCAGGATCTGCTTCTGGTTCTCGGGCTGGCCGACGAAGTCGATGAACTCCTGGGCCCCGGCGGCTTCGTCGGCGTCGACCCAGTCTGCGTCGAGCACGAACAGCGGGTTGTCCGAGTAGAGCGTGCCCTCCTCGGGGTAGATCGCCACCAGCGGCACCTTGGGCGGTCTGGGCTCCTCGCCTTCCTGGAGCACACCGTCGGGGTTGCCGGAGTTGTAGTCGATCACCGACTTCTCTTCGACGGCGACGGCCGACACATAGCCGTAGGGGTTGCCCCGCTGGTCGGCGCGGTACCAGTTGTTGAGGAAGGTGAGGGTGGTGTCGCCGTAGTGGACGACGGCGGACTCGATCTTACGGGCGAAGTCGTCGGTGGACGGCTTGGCGAGGTCCTCGACCGACAGGCCGGCTGTCTTGCCGTTGGCGGCGTAGGCCTGGGCGATGAGCGCGGAGAGGCCGCTGGTGGAGAAGTTCGGATTGGTCTTGCCCAGCCGGAACGCCCCCCACTCAGGGTGCCCGTAGGCGGCCCAGCCGGCGGGGTCCTGCGACAGGGCGAGGATGTCGGCGAAGCCCAGCGGCTCGTCGGGCCAGCCGAGGGCCTGGGCCATGGGTCGCGGCATGGCGATGACGAGGGGCGTGAGCTGGAACGATACGAAGTCGCCGGTCATCGGCGCATCGCCCTTGGCCTGCAACCGCTGGTTCAGCACCGTGCCCCACGTGGACGCCGCCGGTGACCAGATCACGGGGCGGGGGCCATCAGCCTGCTCGTCCCACCCGGCCGCCAGCAGCTGCGCGGCCGCTCCGGACGACTTGGACTGCACCCGTGCGAAGACACACCTGTCGCCCACGCGGGCGCCGGCGCTGGCGTTGAACTCCTTGGCCAGCGTGGTGAGCAGATCGAGCTTCTCGGGCGACACCGCCAGGTCGGCCACGACGCAGTCGCCGGGATCCTCGAGGCCGGAAGGAGCCCCGTCGCTCGACTGCTCGGCCGAGCAGGCGGCCGCGACCAGGCCAAGCACGACGAGGGGGGCCAGGACGGTGCGGATCGGGTAGCGGTGGTTCACGAGGTCACGGCCCTCCAGAGCGAGTGCAGGGCGGCCATCACGCCCGGCTTCAGCGTAGGGGCGAGGTCGTCGTTGGAGGCACGCGACCAGCCGCCGTCCTCCAGGCTCCTGCGCACGGAGCTGAGGTCGGGGAGATCGTCGCGCCCGCGCATGCTGACGGCCACCACGGTGGCGGACACCGCCGTGGTGGGCTCGATGACCTGCACGCCGCGCGCCGTGAGGCGTCCAGCGGTCGCTCCTACGGCGCCGGCGGCGGAGTAGGTGCCCGGTCGCGTGGCGAGGGTGAGGGCCGGGTCGGCGTCGCCTCCCGCGGAGGGCTCGGCGAGCGTGGCCAGCCAATCCTCGAAGTCACCGAAGGAGGGATCGTTGGCGGCGAAGGCGGTGGTGCCGAAGAACCCGACGGAGGCGGAGGCCAGCACGCTGAGCCCGGTCGCCGAGTCGGGATCCGTGAGCCCCACCTTCAGCTCCCGCCACTCCGGATGGCTGCCGTCGCCCAGATCGGCCCAGGCGCGGCCCGCCGCGTCG
>DAIQBC010000203.1:0-5048 GCA_036781345.1 Acidimicrobiales bacterium
GGGCCTGCTGGCCGACTTCTGCTTCGCCGACCTGCTGCTCTTCGCCCCCACCGTCGACGCCCCGGACGGTGAGCGCTTCATCGTGCTCTCCCAGGTGCGGCCCTCCACCTCGCAGACCGTGTACCGCGCGGACTGGATCGGCACGACGGTCCACGAGGAGGAGCGACCCCTCGTGGCGCGGGCCTTTCGCCTCGGAGAGATCATCGAGGGGGAGGCCACCGTTGCGGCTCTGAAGGAGCGGGTGCGGGTGCTGTGCATCCCCATCCGGTGTGGCGGCGAGGTGATCGGCGTGCTCACCCGCGAGTCGGCACCGTCCTTCGGTCGCCAGCCCGGCGAGCTCGAGCGCACCTACGTGGACATCTTCAACCGCTTTGCCCGGATGATCTCGGCCGGCGACTTCCCGTTTGACCTCCAGGACGCGGAGACAGAGGAAGCCCCCCGGGTCGGGGACGGGGTCATCCTCCTCGATGCGGGGGCGCGCGTGGAGTACACGTCACCGAACGGGGTGTCGGCCCTCCACCGCATCGGTGTGCACGCCAACACCGAGGGGCTGCGGTTCAGCGAGTTCGGGGTCGACGACACCCTGGTCCAGACCGCCTTCTCGACCGGAGCCCCGGTCACCGAGGAGCTCGAGGGACCGGCCGACGTGTCCGTGCTGATTCGCTGCATCCCGCTGCTCGATCACGGGTCCGTATCGGGGGCGGTGATCCTCACCCGTGACGTCTCCGAGCTGCGCCGCCGCGACCGCCTCCTGCTCTCCAAGGACGCCACGATTCGCGAGATCCACCACCGGGTGAAGAACAACCTGCAGACGATCTCGTCGCTGCTGCGGCTCCAGGGCCGTCGCTTCAGCTCCCCCGAGGCCAAGATGGCCATCGAGGAGTCGGTGCGCCGGATCCGGGCCATCGCGCTCGTGCACGAGACCCTCTCGCGCGACGCCGGTGACGATGTCGCCTTCGTGGAGATCGTGCGCCCCCTGGTGCACATGGTCGAGGAGGGGATGTCCTCGGCGGACCGTCCGGTGAGCTTCACGGTGGAGGGGGACGCTGGCTTCCTGCCCGCAACGGTGGCCACGCCCTTGGCCGTGGTGCTCAACGAGCTGCTCCAGAACGCCATCGACCACGCCTTCCCGGCCACCCTCGACCTCCAGGCCGAGCCAGGGCGCGTCGTCGTCGAGCTCGGCAACGACGGTGAGCACCTGCACGCCGCCGTGATCGACGACGGGATCGGGCTCCCGGACGGCTTCTCGCTCGACACCGTCACGGGGCTGGGTCTGTCGATCGTGCGGACACTCGTCACCACGGAGCTGATGGGCACGATCTCCCTCGAGCGCGGTCTCGGCGACGGTCCCCGACCGGGCACCGTCGTGCGGCTCGAGGTGCCGGTGACCGCCCGCGAATGACCCCGGACGCGCACCGACCTCCTACGAGAGGAGGCCGGTGGGACAGGAGATGGGTGGGTCAGGCGGAGCGGCGCTGGCGGGCGACGTACTGCTTGCGCAGCTGACGGCGCTCCTCTTCGGAGGTGCCGCCCCAGACGCCCGAGTCCTGGTTGGTGGCCAGGGCATACTCGAGGCAGGGCGCCTGCGCCTCGCACTGGTGGCAGACCGCCTTGGCGCTCTCGATCTGCTCGATGGCGGGGCCGGTCGTGCCCACCGGGAAGAAGAGATCCGGGTCGGTGTCGCGGCACATTGCGACATCTCGCCAGTCATCAGGCTCGAGGGTGAGCTGCAGGGGGCGGCTTTGAGCAAGGGCCACGAGGTTCCTCCGCGGCTAGCAGGTCACGACGGGATTCGTGACTCGTTTCACATGGCGCCACGTGCGGTTACCAGGCGGTGGACGGCGTGCGGCTGCCTTTGACACGGTAGCGGCTATCCGCTAACGGTTGCAAGCACTTTTTGAAACATCGAAGGTGACATTTGCCATGCTCGTGATCGCCCACCGGGGCGCCTCGGCGGCCTTTGCCGAGAACACGCTCGACGCTTTCGCCGGAGCCGTCGCTCAAGGGGCCGATGGCGTCGAGCTCGACGTGCGTCGCACCGTCGACGGCCGCCTCGCCCTCAGCCACGATGACACCCTGCCCGACGGTCGGGTGGTGGTGGAGACGCTCTACGCGGACCTGCCTGACCACGTGACCGACCTGGCCCACGCCCTCGACGTGTGCGCCCCCCTGGCCATCGTGAACACCGAGATCAAGAACTGGCCCGCCGACAGGGACTTCGACCCCACCGCTCAGCTGGCGGCCGACGTCGTCGCCCTGCTCGAGGCGCGCGGCGAGCTGACGAGCGGGCGCAACCTCATCTCGTGCTTCCACCTGCCCACGATCGACCGGGTCCACGAGCTGGCGCCGCAGCTGCCCACTGCCTGGCTCCTGGGGCTGGCGGACGACCTGTCGGCGCTCATCACCACGGCCGCCGAGCACGGCCACGTGGCGGTCCACCCGCACCACGCCCTCCTCGATGCCGGCTTCGTCCGCCAAGCCCACGATGCAGGACTGGCCGTGAACACCTGGACCTGTGATGAGGCCGACCGCATCCGCTGGCTGGCTGACCTGGGGGTGGATGCCGTCGTCACCAACGTGCCCGATGTGGCGCTGGACGCCCTGGGCCGCTGACATCGGACAGAGACGAGGTCACTCCAGGGTGAGCTCGGTGACCATCCCGGCTTCGGTGTGGCCGGGGAGGTCGCACACCACCCGGTAGGTGCCGGGGGGCTGGTCGGACAGGTCGAGCACCGTGCTCTCGCCGGGCGGGAGGTCCGGGGTGCCCTTGCCGAGCTCACCGATCAGCAGGTCATGACCTGTGGTGCCGTCGTTCACCACCTCGAGGCGCGCGCCGGCTCCGCTGCGGAGCACGATTGGATCGGGGCTGAAGGCGAACTCGGTCATGGAGACGCGCACGGTGCCGGACGCGTCGGAGCCGTCGTCGCTCGACCCGTCGCCGTTGAGGAGCACGGAGCCCACGGCCAGCACGATGAAGGCGACGACGACCCCCGCCACGCCGATCGCCAACGTTCGTCGGGTGCGGGCCTGACGTGCACGCTGCTGCTGTCGGGCCTGGCGGGTGGGCTGGGGCATGCCCCCAGGTTGGCGACCGGCACCCCCCCTCGGCAAGGCCGGAGGTCCCTCCGTCAGGGCATGACGAGGTCGAGGACCTCTGGTTCGTGCCGGATCACGAGTTGCTCGGTGTCGCCGAGGTGGTCGCCGTCAACCTGGTAGGGGAAAGGGCCGTACCCCGTCACCGTCACCTCGGTGAGGTCGGTCCGGTGGTCGGTCCAGCGCGAGCTGCGCAGGTGGCGGCCGCCGGCCAGCGCCGAGCCGATGATCCGCATCGTGGGCGCGAAGGCGAGGGTGCGCACCGTGACCATGGCCAGGCCTCGATCGAGCGTGGCCTCGGGCGCGAGGTTGAGCGGGCGGTTGCCCAGGTAGGTGTAGGGGTTCGTGTTGAGGCAGATGCCCAGATAGCCGTCGTCCACGACCGACCCGTCGGCGAACCGCACGGAGAACCGTGGGCGGCTGCGGTCGTAGCGGCGGATCCAGGTGTCGAACCCGGCGTACACGAAGAGCGGATGGCCTGCGTAGCGCTTGAGCCCGGCGCGCCGCTCGACCTGCGCGACCACCGCAGCGTCGAAGCCCATCCCCACGTGGAAGAGGAAGTAGCGGCCGTTCACCGAGCCGAGGCCCACCCGATGGATGCTCCCCGTAGCCAGAGCGCCGAGCAGGTCGCCGGTGGCTTCGATCGGGTCGTTGGGCAGCCCGATCGTCCGGGCAAAGACGTTCGTCGACCCGCCCGGGAGCGGCGCGAGCGCGCACGACGACCCCGCCAGGCCGTTGGCGGCCTCGTTCAAGGTCCCGTCGCCTCCGAGGACCACCACCACCTCGGTGCCCGTGGCGGCCGCTCCCTGCGCAAGCCGCGTGGCGTGACCGCGCCGGCTGGTCTCGGCCAGGGTGACCTCGTGGTCGGCCGACAGGGCCTTCTGGATCACGACCCTGCCGCGCGCTGTCACGGACGAGGCAGAGGAGTTCACGAGCAGCAGCACCTTCATGGCGGGCCGAACCTACCTGCCGCCCGTTTCGGTGATGCAGCCGGGTTGGAAGCCGGGCCCACGATCGTGCGACGATGCCCGCCATGCACGTCGTCGTCTGTGTGAAGCAGATCCCTGACCCCGCCGAGCCCGGAAAGCTCGAAGGTGACAACACGCTGGATCGCAGCGGGAAGCTCATCCTCGACGAGTCCGACAGCTACGGCGTCGAGATGGCCCTTCAGCTGGTCGACAAGGCCGGTGGTGGCGAGGTCACCCTCGTGTCCATGGCCCCGAACGGCGAGATGGGCGGCCTGCGCACGGCCCTCGCCATGGGTGCCGCCAAGGCCATCCTCATCTCCGATCCGTCCCTGTCGGGTGCCGGTGCCCTCGACACCGCCAAGGTGCTGGCCGCTGCCATCAAGACCGCCCAGCCCGACCTGGTGCTGACCGCCACGGAGTCGAGCGACGGCTACACGGGCACGGTGCCGGCCCAGATCGCCGCGCTGCTGGGCATGCCGTCGATCACGTTCGCCAAGGAGGTGCACGTCGACGGTCAGACCGTGAACGTCCAGCGGCAGACCGAGGACGGCTACGACGAGGTCACCTGCCCGCTCCCGGCGGTGGTGTCCGTCACCGCTGGCGTGGTGGAGCCCCGCTACCCCTCCTTCAAGGGGATCATGGCGGCCAAGTCCAAGCCGGTGGAGCAGCTCGACGTGGCCGGACTCGGGCTCGACCCCGCCCAGGTGGGCGCAGCCGGCGCAGGCCAGGAGATCGTCGCCGTCGAGGACGCGCCCGCCCGTGCCGCCGGCGAGATCATCGAGGACGACGGCGAGGCCTTCGGCAAGATCATCAGCTTCCTCGATGGCCTCAAGGTCATCTGAGCCCCTGGATCGATCGAGGAGATAGCACGCACATGGCTCTCAACCACATCTGGGTGTACGCCGAGGCCGCTGACGGCAAGGTCAGCCCCCTCACCCTCGAGCTGTTGGCGAAGGCCCGCACGCTCGGCGGCACCGTCGAGGCCGT
>DAIQBC010000204.1:0-5039 GCA_036781345.1 Acidimicrobiales bacterium
CACGGCATCGGCGAGCAGTTCCACACCGATCTGCACGTGCCGCACTACTACGAGCCGCAGCTCACCCGAGTCATCGACGAGGGCATGACCTTCACGATCGAACCGATGATCACGATGGGCGCCTGGGAGCACGAGCTGTGGGACGACGGCTGGACGGCGGTCACGGTTGACCGACGCCGCACGGCCCAGTTCGAGCACACGCTGGCGGTCACCGCCGATGGCTGTGAGGTGCTGACGCGATAAGGGCGGAGCTCACGTCAAGGCGGCCAGGGGCGCAGCCAGGTCGCCGCGGGGCTCGACGCGCATCTGGTCGAGATCCAGAAAGGCGCCCAGCTCCCGGAGGCGTTGCGCCAGCAGGGGCATGGACCGGTCGCGGTCGAGGCCGGGCTCGGCGTAGCTGCCCCGCACCAGCAGGGTGCTGCTGGCGCGGTCGGCTTTGAGGTCGACCCGGGCCACGAGAGCGCCGTCGTGCAGGAAGGGCAGCACGTAGTAGCCGTGCACGCGCTGGCCGGCGGGGACGTAGATCTCGATCCGGTAGCGGAAGTCGAACAGCGCTTCGGTGCGGTCACGGTCCCACACGAGCGAGTCGAACGGCGACAGCAGCGCCGACGCTCGCACCCAGCGGGGCAGCTCGGCGTCGGGGTGGAGGAACGCCTGATGGCGCCACCCCTCCACGTCCACCGGGCGCAAGGCCCCGTCGGCGGCCAGCTCGGCCACCAACCGCCGGGCGGTGACGATCGGCATGCGGTGGTAGTCGGCGAGGGTCTTGGGCGTCGCGACGCCGTGGCTGCGGGCCGCCCGGAGGAGGAGCGCCTTCATGGCGTCCTCCGCGGCGGGGGTCGGCGCCGCGAGCACGGACGCGGGGATCACGTGGTCCGGTCGCACGTATTGGCGCTCGAAGGTCTGCGGGTTCCGCAGGGCCGACACCTCGCCGTTCCAGAAGTGCCACTCCACCGCCTTCTTGGCCGGCGTCCAGTTCCACATCGATCCCGGGGCCGCCTTGGTGCGCTTGATGGCGTCTCCCAGGTGCTCGAGCTCGCCCAGCGTCACGGGCCCGTGCTCGGTGACGGCGGCCAGCACCGCCTCGCCCAGCCCGGGGTGCGTGCGCTGGAAGGACTTGACGCCGCCCCAGGCGTGGCCGCCGTCCTGGTGCATGCGCCAGCGCATCAGCGGGTGGAGCTCCACCGGCAGCAACGACGCCTCGTGGCCCCAGTACTCGAAGATCTCGCCGCTGCCCCACAGCCAGTCGGCCAGCGCCGCCCTCGGGTAGGTCCCGAGGCGGGCGAAGAACGGCATCTCGTGCGAGCGGGTCAGCACGTTCACGGAGTCGATCTGCACGAGGCCGACGCGATCGAGCACCCGGCGGAAGTGGCGCCGGTCGACCCGACCCGCCGGTCGCGGGTCGTTGAAGCCCTGGGCGTGCAGGGCGATCCGGCGGGCCTCGGAGATCCGCAGCGAGTCGGAGGTCAGGGGCATGGTTCCCGCAGAGTAGGTTCCGCGTCCGGGATCGCAACCGCTGTCTGCCTGAGGAGACCATCATGCGTGTCGTCGTCGACTACGACCTCTGTGAGAGCAATGCCCTGTGCATGGCCGCCGCCCCCGAGGTGTTCGAGGTGCGGGAGGACGACTTCCTCTACGTGCTCCAGGAGGAGCCGTCCGAGGAGCTGCGTGGGAAGGTCGAGGAGGCGGCGCGGCGCTGCCCCAAGCAGGCCATCTCGATCGAGGGCTAGCCACCGCCTCCCCCCATGGGCCTTGATCGCATCGTCATCGTCGGGGCCTCGCTGGCCGGCCTACGTGCCGCCGAGGAGCTGCGAAGGCTCGGCCACACCGGCTCCCTCACGATCGTGGGGGACGAGCCGCACAGGCCCTACGACCGTCCGCCGCTGTCGAAGCAGGTCCTGACCGGGGCCAAGCCCCCGGAGAGCACCGCGCTGCAGACGGCGACGGGCTCGATCGACGACCTCGACCTCGACTGGCGCCTCGGCACCACCGCCACCGGTCTGGAGCTGGACGAGCGCACCGTCCTGCTGGCCGGCGGCGAACGGTTGCCCTACGACGGTCTGGTGCTGGCCACCGGCGCCACGCCCCGCCGGCTCCCCGGGACCGACCACATCGACGGTGTGCACACGCTGCGCACCCTCGACGACAGCCTGGCCATCGGCGCCGCCCTGCACGCCACGCCGCGACGAGTCGCCGTGGTGGGGGCCGGCTTCATCGGAGCCGAGGTGGCGGCGAGCTGTCGAGGTCTCGGCATCGAGGTCAGCCTCATCGAAGCCCTCCCGGTGCCGCTCGAGCGCGGGCTGGGGCCCACGATGGGCGGTGTCATCGCCGATCTGCACCGGGACCATGGCGTCGACGTTCGCCTCGGCGTGGGCGTGGTCCTCATCGAGGGGGCCGACCGGGTGGAGCGGGTGCGGCTCACGGACGGCGTCGTGCTCGATGTCGACCTCGTGGTGGTGGGCATCGGCGTGGGGCCGAACACGGGCTGGCTCGAGGGCTCTGGGCTGACGATCGACAACGGCGTGCTGTGCGATGCCACCTGCCTGGCCGCTCCTGGGGTCGTGGCGGCGGGCGACGTGGCGCGCTGGCCCAACCGCCGCTTCGGCGAGGTGATGCGCGTCGAGCACTGGGACAACGCCATCTCGATGGGCACCCATGCGGCCCGCACCCTCCTGTCTGGCGGGGACGCCGAGGCCTACGAGCCGGTGCCCTGGTTCTGGTCCGATCAGTATGACCGCAAGATCCAGCTCGCCGGTCGGGCGGGACCCGAGGACGATGTGGAGGTCGTCGCCGGTCGTGTCGAGGACCGGAAGTTCGTCGCCCTCTACGGCAGGGCGGGCACGGTGGTGGGCGTCCTGGGCATGAACCAACCGGCGCAGGTGATGCGCTGGCGGTCGCTCGTGGAAGACCGTGTCGGCTGGGACGATGCCCTGGCGGTGACCCGTGGCTGATGGGGGTGGGCCGCTGTGACCGGTGCTTCGTTCCTGCTGATGGCGCTGGCCGCGGTCGCCGCCGCCGGTGACTGGGTGGCCGTGCACCGCGGCACCAAGGTGCTCGAGTACGTCGCCAAGCCGCTCACGATGGTCCTGCTCGTCGGGGCCGCCCTCGCCCTCGACCCCAGCGACAGCGCCGTGCGCACCTGGTTCGTGATCGCCCTGTTGCTCAGCTTGGCCGGTGACGTGCTGCTCATGCTCCCGCAGAACCTCTTCGTGTTCGGGCTGACGGCGTTCCTGCTGGGCCACGTCGCCTACATCGTGGGCATGCACGTGGACGGCGTCGAGGGCCCGAGGTTCCTCGTCGGGATCGTGCTCGTGATGGTCATGCTCGCGGTGCTCGGCTCGATCATCCTGCGCGGCGTGCGGGCCGGACCGGAGCCCAAGCTGGCCGGCCCGGTCGTGGCGTACATGTTCGTGATCTCCGCCATGGTGGCGAGCGCGATCGGCGTGGGCCACGTGGCCGGGGTCCTCGGCGCCAGCCTCTTCTACGTGAGCGACGCCCTGATCGCCTGGAACCGCTTCCTGCGCCCGACGCGCCACGGCCGTGTCGCGATCATGGTCACCTATCACCTGGCTCAGATCGGCCTCGTCCTCGCCCTCGTGTGACCCGCACCGCTTCGCTGGGGTCGGTCAGGGGACAGAGCGCAGGCGCGGTGCTTCGCGCTCGCGGAGTCGCACGGAGACCCTCATCCGCTCGAGGTGCTGCAGCAGGATCTGCTTGGCCTGGGGCACAGGGTGCTCGGCCGTGAAGGCCTCGATGTCGGCGGCCAGGGCCGGATCGCTCACGGATCGGATGCCCGAGAGCATCCGGACGATGCTGTTCGACGGGAACCTCTCGTTCATCTCGTCCCACCGCTCGTGCACGAGCTTCCAGGCTTGGGCTCCGTTGTCGCGGTTGGCGATGCAGGACCCGACGAGGAACGGCGCGTTCTGGGTGCGCACGGCCGGCGTCATGGCCAGGTCCAGCACCCGTGCCATCTGGACGGGATCGCGGACCTCAGCCAGGGCGTAGAGGAACCGCACCTCCTCTTGTGGGGTGTCGCTGTCCCGGAACTTCTCGAGGATGGCGTCGATCTCGGCCGGCCCAGCCGTGGCGGCGGTGACCCGCACCACCGCGGCCGCCACGTTGGCCTCCACGCTCTTCGAGTCGGCACAGATCTGCCGGAACAGCTCCGCGGCCCGGGCCCGAGCGTCAGGATCGGCACCCAGGTTGGCCATGGCCCCGATGAGTGCCCCGCGGAGCTCGTGGTCGCGATCCGTGTCGCCCGCCCGCTCCTCCCACCCGATGCGCTCGAGGGCCGGGCCGACCAGTGCCCTCACGCGCCCTTGGAACGAGGCGCGCGCGTCACCATCGACGAGGCGGTCGATCTGCTCGAGGCCTCCGAGCAGGCGACGCCACACCGACACGTCGGGTTCCTGGCGGAAGCCGTCGGCCAGCGTGAGGAAGTCCTCGACGGTCGTCGTCCCCGCCAGCACGGAGGCCCAGGTGTCGTCCACCAGGCCGTAGCGCTCGACGTCGGACAGCATCGTCTGGGCCTCGGCGACCAGCGCCGCTCGCAGGCGCGCAGAGGTCCGAACCCGGTAGAAGCCGTGCCCGTCAGCGTTGGCCACCACCCACGCCACCGGGCCGGGGAGCTCGATGTCGAGGGTCTCGTCATCGAGGAGCGCGATGGCCGTGGCCACCTCGCCCGACTCGAGGGCGTAGCGGAGCTGCAGTGGGATGGCCCAACGGGTGTCGTCGTGCTCGTCGCGGAGGTACTGGAATCGCTCCTGGGCGACGTGCAGGACCCGGCCGTCATCGGAGGCCTGGATGCTCACGATGGGGTGGCCGCCCTGGAAGATCCAAGAGTCCATGATGCGACGCACGGGTTCGCCCGTGGCCTCCTCGATGGCATCCCACAGGTCGGTGGTCTCCGTGTTGTCGTACTGGTGGTTGGCCATGTACTTGCGGATGCCGGCCCGAAAGTCGTCCTCGCCGAGGTACTGCTCGAGCATCCGCACGACGGCGGCGCCCTTCTCGTAGGTGAGGACGTCGAACATCCC
>DAIQBC010000205.1:0-5035 GCA_036781345.1 Acidimicrobiales bacterium
CCATGGTGTCCCCCGTGGGTACGAAAGTGGCAGCGGGGGTGACTGTAGTTGGGTCAGGGTAGGGCGCGATCTTCGAACTGTCGGACGCCGGTGTCGAGCACCCACTCATGCCCGAAGCGGACGACGGGCCCGGCCACCCGGGCGACCGTGCGCAGCAACGGGTTGGTGGGGGCCAGCTCCGACACCAGGTGGAGCTCCGAGCCCATCGGAGTGGCCGTGATCTCCAACCACGCCGACCCCTCGATGTCACCGGTGACCTCGGCGCTCACGCGGGCGGCCGCCACGACCTCGTGGATGTGGATGTCGAAGCGGAGGCGGTAGGGGAGCGGTGGCTGCACGACCGCCGACCACACCGCTCCGGGCGTGAGGGAGAGGGCGTCCAGCTCACGCAACCAGGGCCACCATGACTGGTAGGTATCGACCTGCTGCATGGCCGCCCACAGCTCCTCCGGTGGCACGTCGAAGGGGTGGCGTCGGTCGGAGTGGATCTTCACACAGCCCAGGCTCGCACGCCGGGGTGGGCGCGGTTCAGCGGGCCAGACCGATCGGGCAGCTGACCCCGGTGCCGCCGATGCCGCAGTAGCCCATCGGGTTCTTGGACAGGTACTGCTGGTGGTAGCCCTCGGCATAGAAGAAGGGCGTCTCGGCGACCGGACGGATCTCCGTGGTGATCTCGCCGTAGCCGGCGGCGGTGAGCACCTGCTGGTAGCGCTCCCGGCTGGCCTCGGCCAGCGGTAGCTGCGTGGGGCTGGCGTAGACGGCGGAGCGGTACTGGCTGCCCCGGTCGTTGCCCTGCCGCATCCCCTGGGTGGGATCGTGGTTCTCCCAGAACGTGCTGAGCAGCGCCTCGTAGCTCACCTTGGCGGGATCGAAGGCGACGAGGACGACCTCGGCGTGGCCGGTCCGCCCGCTGCAGGTCTCCTCGTAGGTGGGGTTGGGCGTGTGGCCGCCGGCGTAGCCCACGGCGGTGGAGAACACGCCGTCGAGCTCCCAGAACTTGCGCTCGGCGCCCCAGAAGCATCCCATGCCGAAGACGGCGGTCTCGATCCGGGGTGGGAAGTCGGGGCCGAGGGTCGCTCCGTTGACGTGGTGGCGGTCGGGGATGGGCATCGCCTGGGGCCGGCCGGGCAAGGCTGCGGTGGCGTCGATCAGGTGGGTCTTGTCGCGTCCGAACATGCGGTCAAGGCTACGGCCGATGCTGCCGGTGCGGGTCGCGATCGCGGTCTGTTCACCAGGTGGCAACCTGTGCCCGCGCCGAGGGGGCAGCGCGTCGATCCGCGACGCTCCCGTGTCAGCGCAGGCGCATCGGGGTGTGAGCGATGCCGTCTTCCACGAACTCGGCCCCGTGTGGCTCGAAGCCGTGTCGCTCGTAGAGGGCCGTCAGGTGCGACTGCGCGTCAAGCACCACCGGCCGCTCGCTGATCGCGAGCGCCTCGTCGAGGAGCCGACCGGCCAGCCGCCGTCCACGATGGGCGGCGTCGGTGACCACCCGGCCGATCCGGTGCCCGCCGGCCGGCTCGGTGAGGACCCGCACGTAAGCGACCATGGTGCCGTCGACGGCCGTGAACCACAGGTGGGTGGTGTCGGAGTCGACGTCGCGGCCGTCCGGGTCGAGGTAGGTGCAGGCCTGCTCCACCACGAACACCTGCGATCGCAGGACGAGGGCCGCGTAGAGGTCGACGCAGGCGATGTCGGCGCCCGTGGCCCGGTGCAGCTCCAGCTCGCCCATGGCGTCGACGGTACCCGCGTCCACGGGGCGGTCCGACCGAGCGCATGAAGGGTGTGCGTACAGGTCGCGCCGGTGAACCGCCCGCGGGTCTCAACGGGTGGCGATGAAGAGCAGGTACGGCGCCGGGAGCGTGCAGGAGCCGTCGGTGGCGACGTTCGCCTCCTCGATCGTCTCCAGCAGCAGGGCCCGCCCTTCCTCCTCCTTGCCCACCTGGCTGACGTTCTCGATGAAGGCCACGTACGGTCCGGCGGCGGTGGTGAAGGTCTCCAGCGCATCGTGCGTCGATGGGAAGCGCCAGGCGAAGCCCCGCCGCTCGAACCGGGAGGTGAGCCCGGCCGCGGCCAAGCGGCCCCGCACCTCTTCCGGGCCGGCCCACTCGTCGGGTGCAGGAGCTCCGGCGGCCGGCGGTGGCACAAGGTGGGCCACCTTGGCGCGCCAGGCGATCGACCAGCCATCGGCGGCCCAGGCGGTGATGGCGACGCGGCCCCCCGGGCGGCACACCCGTGCCAGCTCGCGGACAACCGCCCTGTGGTCGGGGGCGAAGATCACGCCCATCACGCTGAGCACGACGTCGAAGGCGTCGTCGGGCAGATCCAGGGCTTGGGCGTCGCCCACCCGGAGGTCGACCTGCACGCCCTCGGCGGCGCAGCGCGCGCGGGCGCGTTCGATCTGGGCGGGGGTGAGGTCGATGGCGGTGACGGTTGCGCCTCGCGTTGCCGCGAGGATCGCCGCGTTTCCATCACCGACCGCAACGTCGAGCACGTCTTCGCCCGGCGAGATGTCGAGCTCGGTCACCACCGTCTGGCTGATCGGCAGGAGCAGGCGGGCGATGGCCGGGTAGTCGCCGATCGTCCACATGTGGGTCAGGTCAAGGGGGTGGTGGGCCTCGTTCATCCCATGAGTCTGGACCTTCGTCGGCCCGCCGGCCGCCTCGCGCTCGCATCGGCGCTCGGTGTCGCACCTCCTGCCTAGCCTGAGACGGTGCCCGTGCCCGGACCTCCTGTGCTCGGCCGCTCGGTCATCGTGTCGGCCGGTACCGAGGCGCCCGACCCCTGGGGCGACACGCTCCGGGTCGTCGTTGACGACGCCGCGCTGGCCGACCCGGCCGCCGTGGTCGACCGACTCCACGCGTCATGGGCCGAGCGGACACCGGTGGTGATCGAGCTGGCAGCCGACCCGGGGCGCTTCCGCGACCCTTCGTCCACCGACGAAGCACTGTGGAGGCTCGGCGCCGGGTACGAGACCTGGGCTGACCGCCTCCACTTCCTCGTGTGGGCCAACAGCTACGACGCCCGCGCCGTCGGCGAGCCGGTGTGGTGGTGGGCCCGCAAGGCGGTGCGCCTCGGGGCCGCCGAGGGGGGCGAGGCCGATGTCGTGCTCCCCGACGGCACGCCGGCTTGGATCGACGGAGGGCCGCGGGCGCCGCTGGCCGTGCCGCTGGGCGGTGCGGCCGTCGTCCACCGGGAGTCGGTGGAGCTCGGCCACCTCGCGCCGCAACCGGCGCCGGTGGGGCCGAGCGCGGTGCTGGCGCCGGATCAGCTCGAGGCTGTGGGCCACGCCAGCGGGCCGGCGCGGATCATCGCCCCGGCGGGATCGGGCAAGACGCGTGTCCTCACGGAGCGCTACCGGCACCTGCTGGTCGACCGGGGCTACGAGCGCGAGGCCGTCGTCGCCCTCGCCTACAACAGGAAGGCCCAGGAGGAGATGGCCGGCCGCCTTCCGGGCCTGGGCGCTCGCATCCAGACGATCAACGCCTGGGGCTACGGCATCCTCACCCGTGCCCTGGGCCGTCGACCCGACCTGCTCGACGACCGCGAGGTGCGCAGCATCGTCGAGCGGCTGGTGCCCACCAAGCAGCGCCGTGTGAACACCGACCCCATCGGCCCCTACCTCGACGGCCTCTCCCTGATCCGCCTCGGCCTGCGCGACCCGCAGGAGGTGGAGGAGAGCATCGACGACGTCACGGGGCTGGCCGCGGCCTACGAGCCCTATCGGGAGGCGCTGCGCCAGCGGGGAGCCATCGACTTCGATGAGCAGGTCTTCGGCGCCGTGGAGGTGCTCGTGCGCGACGGGGAGCTGCGGCGCGCCGTGCAGGCCGACCACCGCCACATCCTCGTCGACGAGCTGCAAGACCTCACCCCTGCCCATGTGCTGCTCGTGCGCCTGGCCGCCGGCCCGGCCGCCGACGTGTTCGGCGTGGGCGACGACGATCAGGTGATCTACGGGCACGTGGGTGCTGATCCGCGCTTCCTCATCGACTTCCCGCGCTACTTCCCCGGCGGTGCGGAGCATGCCCTCGAGGTGAACTACCGCTGCCCGGCGGCGGTCACGCGCGCCGCATCGACGCTCCTCACCTACAACGACATCCGGGTGTCGAAGGAGATCCGTCCAGGCCCCGAGGTCGAGGTCGATCCTGGCGCGTTGGCCGTGCGGACCCACGCCGCTGACACCGGCGCCCGTGCCCTCGTCGACGCCATCGCCGGGTGGCTGGCCGAGCCCGGCGCGTCCACGGTCGAGGTCGCCGTGCTAACGCGCGTGCAGTCGTTGCTGCTGGCACCCCACGTGGCGCTGGCCGACGCCGGCGTGGCGGTCGACTCGATCCTCGACGAGAGCGTGCTGTCACGCCTGGGGGTGCGGGCGGCGCTGGCCTACCTGCGCATCGCCGTCGCCCCCGACCACGTGGCCGGCGCCGACCTCAGCGAGGTGCACCGCCGCCCCAGCCGAGGCCTGCCCCAGTGGGCCACCAAGTGGCTCGACAACTGCCGCTCGGTGGGCGACGTCCGACGGGCGGCGGGCCGGATCGATGACGTCAAGGTGGCGCAGAAGCTCGACGACCTCGCCGCCGACCTCGACCGGCTGGCTGCCCTCGCTGCCCAGGGGGCGTCGTCGCGCGACCTGCTCACGGCGGTGCGAGACGACATCGGCCTCGGCTCGGCCATGACGCTGCTCGACAGCACGGGCGGGGCCAGCGGCTCCCACCTCGACGACCTCGAGGGCCTGCTCCAGGTGGCCGACCTCCACCCCGACGCCGCCTCCTTCGAAGCCTGGCTGCGTCGCACCTTCCACCGGGCGCGCAACGACGGTGGCGTCACCCTCTCCACCATCCATCGCGTGAAGGGGCGTGAGTGGGACCGCGTGGCGGTGTTCGGCGTGACGGAGGGCCTCATGCCGCACCGCCTCACCGAGGACGTCGAGGAGGAGCGCCGCATCCTGCACGTCGGCATCACGCGCGGCCGCCGTCGCGTCCTCGTCCTCGGCGATCGGAGCCGGCGTAGCCCGTTCCTGGGTGAGCTCGACGGCAGCGCC
>DAIQBC010000206.1:0-5024 GCA_036781345.1 Acidimicrobiales bacterium
GGTCCGGTCGATGGACCTCCTGGTGTGCGACTTGCCCTACGGGGTGCAACACGGCGCCCAGTCGGTGGCCGGGGAGCTCGACAGAGGCCCGGAGCAGCTATTGGAGGCCGCGCTACCGGTGTGGCTCGACCTCCTCAGGCCGGGCGCCGCCGGGGCGCTGGCATGGAACCTCCGCACGCTGCCCCGCACGCGGCTCTGCGAGCTCCTGCGGGCGGCAGGCTTCGCGGTGCTCGCTCCCGATGATGACTCCTTCGTCCACCGCGTGGACCGCTCGATCACCCGCGACGTGCTCGTCGCCCTCCGTCCGTCGGGCTGACCGAGGTGGCTCGTCCTGATCTGCGCGATGTGACGATGGGCACGTATGCTCTCCGGAACAGGAAAGGGGTCTCACTTGGCCATCGCCGTCGAACCTGAGCAGTTACGCGCACACGACCAGATCCACCCGGCCCACGCTCTCGCCGCCATCGGGTCGCTCGGCTGGCTGGCCGTTGCCGGCGCCGCGTCCCTGGGCGCCGGAGCCATCCATGCAGCCGCCATCGGCGTGCACAGCGAACACCACCAGGCCGTGGTCACCTTCACCATCGTGGCCGCCATCCAGCTCGGCTTCGGAGCGGTGGCGCTGGCCCGGCCCGGTCGCATCGTGCTGGCGCTGGGCGCCCTCGCCAACGCCGGCTTCCTGGTCGGCTGGCAGATGGCCAAGACCAGCGGCATCTCCTTCATCGACGGCCTCGGCGAGGTCGAGCCCCGCCAGTTCACTGACACCCTCGCCGCCTCGCTCGCTGCCCTCGCCGTGGTTGCGGTGCTGATCCACGTCGTCCGGCCCCGGTTGGCAGCCCTCGCCAGTGTCCCGCTCCTCACCGGGCTCGTTGCCGTGTCGGTGGCCGGCCTCGCGGTTCCGGGGATGATCGCCGCTGGGGGCCACACCCATGCCGGGGCCGGCCACGATCACGAGGCGGGCGCCGCGGCCCACGCGCACGACGACGGCGCCGTCGCCGAGGTCGCCTCGGCCGTGCCCGCCAAGCCCTACGATCCGGCGCTGCCCATCGACCTCGGCGGTGTCGAGGGCGTCACGCCGCAGCAGCAGGCTGCGGCCGAGAACCTGCTCTCGCGGACGATCGTCGAGCTCCCGAAGTTCTCCGACCCGGCGGCCATCGAGGCCATGGGCTTCCAGTCCATCGGTGACGGCGCGCTCGGCCACGAGCACTACGTCAACGTGGCCAACATGGCCGACGACACGATCCTCGACCCCGACTTGCCGGAGTCGCTGGTCTTCGACACCACCGTCACCCCGAAGAAGCTCGTGTCGGCGATGTTCATGCTCCGGCCCGGCAGCACCCTGGCCGACGTCCCGGAGCTGGGCGGAAAGCTCACCCAGTGGCACATCCACGACAACCTGTGCTTCATCGGCGCCCGCGTCTCGTCGCTACGGGAGCCGGGGGCTGACTGCCCCGCCGGGCAGGCCAAGGGCGGGGAGACCCCGATGCTCCACGTCTGGATCGACGCCCGTCCCGGCACCGTCTCGGCAGACTGCGGCCCGTTCACCGCTCTTGAGGGCCTCGGCGCCGGCTCGGTGGCCGAGGGCGAGACCCGGGCCTGCGACAAGGCTCACGCGCACACCCCCTGAGCAGCAAGGCGCCTCGGCGCCGGGACAGCCTCCTCGGACATCGCGGTCGGGCTCGCCCGGCCGCGATGTCCGCGTCCGAGCATCCACCACGCAGTGAAACCGGGGGTTTAGCGTGACCGTCGCTAGAGCAGCCCCTAAGGAGGGCCCCCGAATGAACAAGGCCGAACTCGTCAGCGCTGTTGCCGAGAAGTCAGGTCAGTCCGCCGCGGCGGTTGGCTCCGTCCTCGCCGCCTTCGAAGATGTCATCACGAGCACCGTCGCCCATGGAGGCAAGGTGCAGATGCCCGGGTTCCTGAGCTTCGAGCGGGCCGATCGGGCCGCGCGCACCGGACGGAACCCGGCTACTGGGGCGGAGATCCAGATTGCCGCCGCCACAGTGCCCAAGGTCAAGGTCGGCAAGTCCTTCAAGGACGCCGTCAGGTAGTCGCGCTCGGGGTCACCGCCATCCCCACGGTGGCGGTGACCCCACTGAGCTCCAGGTCACTGCAGTGCCGTCGGCCGAGGTCGACGCGCCCCGCAGCTCAGGTCGGTGGTTGGGTGGTCTCCGTGGTGGTCGACCCCTGGGTGGTGGTCGTCCCGTCGGGGCCGTCGGCGCAGGTGTTGCCGGCCAGGAGCACGAAGTCCGGGTGGTTGCTCATCCCGTGGCTCTTGTTGTACGGCCCGTCGAAGTGGCCCTGCTTGAACGAGCTCGGGCTCACGGTGATCTCCACGTAGGGGTTGTTCTCGCTGGCCGTGCCGTGGCAGATGGTCACCTTTGCGTCGGCCTCGCGGCTCGACGCGGTGCCCACCATCCAGAGGCCGCCCGTGGATCCCAGCACGATCGTCGCCATCGCCAGTGTTCTGCGCATGCCCGCCCGCTCCTCCATTGTTGCCCAGGGTGCTCACCCAGGGTGATTCCTTGTGGTCACATTACCACTCTGGGTGGTGGTCTTCCAGACCCCTGCACGCGGCTAGGTTCCGGCGGTGGACCCGACCGGCGTGGAGCGCGACACGCAGACGCTGGCGAGGCGCATCGCGGAGCTCGGCACCGGGCGGCGCTCCAAGGTGTTCCGCATGTCCTGGTGGAGCGACCGGATGATGGACTGGGCGATGTCGCGCCCGGCCTTCAAGACCCAGCTCTTCCGGTTCGTCGACGTGTTCCCGGCCCTCGAGGACCGTGAGGACATCGCCCGGCACCTGGCCGAGTACTTCGACGGCGTCGACGTCCCCAAGGCCCTCGATCTCGGGATCGACCTCGCCGATCGGATGCCGTTCGGGGCGGCGGTGGAGGCCCGCGTGGCCCGCAAGAACATCGCCCGCATGGCCGAGCAGTTCATCGTCGGGTCCACGCCGGCGGAGGCGGTGGCGGGCCTGCACGAGCTGTGGCGCACGGGAAGCGCGGCCACCGTCGACCTGCTCGGCGAGAAGACCGTGGTGGGTGCTGAGGCCGACCGCTACCAGGCCCGGGTCCTCGAGCTCCTCGATGCCCTCTGCACCGCGGCGCCCTCGTGGGCGCCCGACGACCTCCTGGAGCGGGACGACCTCGGCCTGCTGCCCCGCGTCAACGTCAGCATCAAGCCCACCGCGCTGGCCACCCACTACGAGCCCCTCAGCCGCAGCGAGGGCATCGAGTCGGCCAAGGCCCGTATCCGGCCCATCCTGCAGGTGGCCCGCGACCGAGGGGCCCACATCCAGTTCGACATGGAGCACTACGACGCCAAGGACCTCACGCTGTCGCTGTTCCGGGAGCTGCTGTCCGAGGACGAGTTCTCCGCGGTGTCGGCCGGCGTGGTGATCCAGGCGTACCTGCGCGACTCCCGAGACGACCTGGCCGACCTGATCGCATGGTCGAGCGGGCGAGCCAACCCGATCACGGTGCGGCTGGTGAAGGGCGCCTACTGGGACGCCGAGACGATCCATGCCCGCGCCGCAGGGTGGTCGGCCCCCGTGTTCGAGCGCAAGCCCGAGACCGACGCCAACTACGAGCGGTGTGCCCGGCTGCTCCACGACCACCACGGCGAGGTGCGGGCCGCCTTCGGATCGCACAACCTGCGTTCGCTGGCCTACGCGGTGAGCTACGGCCGCCAGCTCGGCATCCCCGACCACGGCTACGAGGTGCAGCTCCTCTACGGGATGGCCGAGCCGGTGCACGCGGCCATCAAGCGGCTCGGGCTGCGACTGCGCGTGTACGGACCGGTCGGGGAGCTCGTGCCCGGAATGGCCTACCTGGTGCGACGGCTGCTGGAGAACACCTCCAACGAGAGCTTCGTTCGTCACCGCTTCGCCGAGGGGCGCGACCTCGACGAGCTCGTCGCGCCGCCAGGCGTCGACGACATCCCCCGGCCGACGACGGCGCCAGTGGTGGCCGAGACCGATCCGACCCAGTGGAGCGCATACGAGCCCGAGCCCCTGCGCGAGTGGCGCCGCGGCGCCGCCCGTGCCGCGTTCTCCGTGGCCGTCGACCGGGTTCGGGACGGCCTTGGGCTCTCCGTGCCGGCGCTGCTGGCCGGGGAGCCGGTGCACACCTCGGCCACCATCACCTCCGTGGACCCCGCCCAGATCGACCGGGTGGTGGCCACCTCGGCGTCCTGCACGGCCGCCGATGCCGACGCCGCCGTGGCCGCCGCAGTGGCCGTCGCCGCCGCGTGGCGGCGGGCGCCGGCCATGGAGCGAGCCGGCGTGCTGTTCCGCGCCGCCCACTGGATGCGCCAGCGCCGAGACGAGCTGGCCGCGCTGCAGTGCTTCGAGGCGGCCAAGCCCTGGGACCAGGCCGACGCCGACGTGTGCGAGGCCATCGACTTCTGCGAGTACTACGGGCGCGAGGTGCTGCGCCTGGGCGAGCTCTCGGCCGAGCTGGTGCAGTCGCCGCCCGGTGAGGCCAACCGGATGACCTACCAGGGCAAGGGGGTCACTGTCGTGATCTCGCCGTGGAACTTCCCGTTGGCCATCCCGTGTGGCATGACCGTGGCGGCCCTGGCGGCCGGCAACCCCGTCATCCTCAAGCCGGCCGAGCAGACCCCCGGCGTGGCGTGGCGCCTGGCCGAGGCGCTGCTGGCCGGCGGCGTGCCCCCCGGCGTGTTCCAGCTCCTTCCGGGCTTCGGTGAGGACGTGGGAGCCCGACTCGTGGCGCACCCCGACGTCGCGGTGATCGCCTTCACCGGCTCGAAGGCGGTGGGCCTCGAGATCAACCGGGTGGCCGCCACCCCGCAGCCCGGCCAGCACCAGATGAAGAAGGTGGTGTGCGAGCTCGGCGGCAAGAACGCGCTGATCATCGACGGCGACGCCGACCCCGACCAGGCCGTGCCCGCCGCCGCCTACTCGGCCTTCGGCTACGCGGGGCAGAAGTGCTCTGCGCTGTCGCGACTCATCGTGGTCGACCGGGCCTACGACGCCATGGTGGAGCGGCTGGTGGGGTGCACGC
>DAIQBC010000207.1:0-5022 GCA_036781345.1 Acidimicrobiales bacterium
CGTGCTGCTGGCCGTCTGGGCCGGGATCAGCAGCCGCATCCGCAGCCATCTCGACAGCTTCACGCTGGCCGACATCGCGGCCATGGCCCGCGGCCAGGCCGACTGGCCCGAGCCCGAGCCGCCCTGACCCGGCCTCAGCCGGTCGGCGCGACGAGTCGCTCCAGGACAGCCACGAGGTCGGCCGGCAGCGGTGAACGAAACGCCAGCCCCTCGCCCGTGATCGGATGGACGAGCTCGAGCACCTCTGCGTGGAGGAAGGGGCGTGACATGGGCAGCGACTGCCTCGCCCCGCCGTAGCGCGCGTCGCCCACCACAGGGTGGCCGATCGACCGTAGATGCACCCGGATCTGATGCGTGCGCCCGGTCTCGAGCGTGCAGGCCAGCTCGGTGACCGCGACGGGCTCGACGAAGGACCGGAGCACCTCATAGCCGGTACGGGCCTCCTTGCCCCGCTCGTCGACCGCCATGCGCGTGGGCTCGCGGGCCGAACGACCGATCGGTGCATCGATGAGTCCGCGGGCCGCGGCGAAGGTGCCCCAGGCCAAGGCTCGGTAGCGACGATGGACCTGGCGGGCCGCCAGAGCCGCCACGAGGCCCGTGTAGGCCTCGGGCGTGCGGGCCACCAGCAGGAGGCCGGAGGTCCCCTTGTCGAGCCGATGGACGATCCCCGGACGCCCTGGGTCGCCACCCACGCCCACCAGCTCGGGGTACCTCGCCAGCAGGCCGTGCACGAGGGTGCCGGTGCGCTGTCCCGCGCCAGGGTGCACCACCAGCCCAGCCGGCTTGTCGATCACGAGCAGGTGGTCATCCGCGTGCACCACCAGCACCTCGACATCCGGCTCGGGTACCACGCGCTGCGCTTCGGCGGCGTCCGGGAGATCGACGTCCACCACCTCGCCCGCCCGAAGGCGTATCGACCGGTTGTGGGCCGGCTCCCCGCCCACCAGCACCGCGCCGGCATCGATGAGGTCGGCGACGCCTGCCCGACTGATGCCGGTCACCATGGCCACGATGCGGTCGACCCGTTCACCCGCCATCGCCTCGGGCACGACCTCGCGAATGATCATGACGACGGGGCGTCGATGCCCCGCGAGGCGAGTAGCAGCACACCGAGCCCCACCCACAGGGCGGCGTCGGCCACGTTGAACACCGGCCACCACTGCAGGTCGATCATGTCGACGACACGGCCTCCGAGGAACCCGTCGCCAGCACGGAAGACCCGGTCGACAAGGTTCCCCAGGGCGCCACCCAGGACGATCCCCAACCCGATCGCCCAGGCCCGACGGTCGGCCCGCAGACCCATGCGAACGATCACGCTCGCCACCGCCACGCCGATCAGCGCGATCACCGTGGTGTTGCCGCCTCCCAGGCTGAAGGCGGCGCTGTCGTTGAACAGGAGCTTGAGGCGTAGCGACCCGACGAGCTCGACGGGGCCGTCGGCCAGCCCGGACAGGGCCCACTGCTTGGTCAGCTGATCGAGAGCGACGACGAGGGCAGCCGCCGCTGCGAAGGCTCCGCGATGGCGGGCGGCGGCGGCGCCCACGGCTACCTCATCGCCGCGTGAAGCCTGCGCTCTTGCACTGCACGCAGAGGGCTGCGTACGGCAGGGCGCGGAGCCGTTCCTTGGGGATGACGTTGTGGCACTGCTCGCACACCGCGTAGGTGCCATCTTCGATCTTGGCCAGCGCGATGTCGATCTCCTCCACGGCTGCCGAAGCCTGGGCGCTCAAGGTGAGGTCACGCTCCCGCTCGACGGCGAGCGTGTCACCCTCGCCTGACTCCTCGTCGAACTGCACGTCACCGGGCTCGCGCTCGGCCACCAACAGGTCCGCCTCCGCCTTCAGAGACGCGGCCTGGCGCAGGTAGGTCACCCGTTCTGCCATGAGAGCGTCGACCTGCCCGAGGAGGAACCTGTCGAGAGGGCCGGTGCGCTTCGGGGGGACCTTCTTGACCGCCTGCCCGCCACCGGCGGCGGCGGGCAGCTTCGGGGGCGAGGCCACCTGCTTGGCCGGCGCAACCCTCTTGGCCGCCGCCTTCTTCGCCGGCGCAACCTTCTTGACCGGACCCGCCCTCTTCACCGACGCCTTGGTGGGCGATCCGGCCTTCTTCGCCGGAGCCGCCCGCTTGGCCCGCGCAACCTTCTTGGCCGCCGCCTTCTTCGCCGGCGCAACCTTCTTGACCGGACCCGCCCTCTTCACCGACGCCTCGGTGGGCGATCCGGCCTTCTTCGCCGGAGCCGCCTTCTTGACGACCTTCCCCCCCGGCGCCCTGGTGGCTCCTCTGGTCGTTGCTGCCATGCTGTGGTGCCGTCCTCTCGAGCGCCGGGTCCCCGCGAAGGGTGCGGCATTGTAGGCACGGTCCTCCCCAGCCACAACCCTCGCGTGGGGGTTCTGGGGGATCGCGTAGCCTGACCGGATGCCCCTCGGCCCCGTCGACCCGAACCTCGACCTGGTGGCCCTCGAGGGTCGGGTTCTGGAGCGGTGGCGCGACGACGACGTGATCGTCACGGTGCGGCGCTCCCGTGAGGGCGCACCTCCGTGGGTGTTCTACGAGGGCCCACCGACAGCCAACGGCAAGCCCGGGCTCCACCATGTGTGGGCGCGCGCCTTCAAGGACCTCTACCCGCGCTTCCAGACGATGCGGGGGCATGACGTCCCCCGCAAGGGAGGCTGGGACTGCCACGGCCTGCCCGTCGAGCTCGAGGTCGAGCGGGAGCTCGGCCTTTCGACGAAGCACGAGATCGAGGCCTTCGGCATCGAGGCGTTCAACCAGCGATGCCGCGACTCCGTGCGGCGCTACGTCGAGGACTGGTCTGCGCTCACTGCTCGCTCCGGTACCTGGATCGACACGGCCGACGCCTACTGGACCTTGAGCAACGACTACATCGAGTCGGTCTGGTGGTTGATCAAGCAGCTGTGGGACAAGGGCCTGCTGTACGAGGGCCATCGCGTCACGCCGTACTGCGCCCGCTGTGGGACGGCGCTGTCGTCCCACGAGGTCGCTCAGGGCTACAAGGACGTCACTGACCCCTCGATCTACGTCCGCTTTCCCGTCACGTCGGGCCCGGCCGAGGGAGCCGACCTGCTCGTGTGGACCACCACACCGTGGACCCTCATCTCCAACGTGGCGGCCGCGGTCGGGCCCGAACTCGGCTACGTGCGCATCGCAGATCCAGCGGGTGGGCGCGACCTCGTGCTGGGCTCGACCGCTGCCGCCGGGCGCTACCCAGACAGCTCGGTGCACGCGTCCTGGACGGGCGCCGAGCTGGTGGGTGGCCGGTACACACGGCCCTTCTCGTTCCTCGACGCCCCCGACGGCGATCCGTGGCGGGTGGTCGCCGCCCCGTACGTGACCGACGCCGACGGCTCGGGCATCGTCCACATCGCGCCGGCCTTCGGCGAGGAGGACGCGCAGGTCGGCCTGGTCGAAGGCCTCCCCACGCTCAATCCGGTCGACGAGGACGGCGCCTTCGACCACCGCGTCACCCCCTACGCCGGGACCTTCGTGAAGGATGCTGACCGACCGATCATCGCCGACCTCGACGGGCGCGGGCTTCTGGTGGCCGAGGAGGCTTACGAACATGCCTACCCACACTGCTGGCGCTGCGGGACCCCGCTCATCTACTGGGCCAAGACCTCCTGGTTCGCCCGCACGTCGGAGCGTCGACAGGAGCTGCTCGAGCAGAACGAGCGCATCGGGTGGTATCCGGAGCACATCAAGCACGGCCGCTTCGGGAAGTGGCTGGAGGGCAACATCGACTGGGCGCTCTCGCGCGACCGCTACTGGGGCACCCCCCTGCCGATCTGGCGCTGCGGGGAGTGCCGCACGGATGTCTGCGTCGGGTCCGTGGCCGAGCTGTCCGAGCTCGCCGGCCGAGACCTCACTGACCTCGACCTCCACCGGCCGTACGTCGATGACATCACCTGTGCATGCCCTGAAGACGGCTGCGCAGGCACGGCTCGGCGCCTTGCTCCTGTCATCGACGCATGGTTCGACTCGGGTGCGATGCCGTCAGCTCAGCACCACCACCCCTTCGGCGATGGCGGGGAGCTCCAGGCCTTCCCTGCGGACTTCATCTGTGAAGCCATCGATCAGACTCGCGGCTGGTTCTACTCACTGCTCGCGGTGAACACCCTGGTGTTCGGCGAAACCCCCTATCGCAACGTGGTGTGCCTCGGGCACATCGTCGACGAGCACGGCGCCAAGATGTCCAAGACCAGGGGCAACGTGATCGACCCGTGGCACATCTTCTCGTCGCACGGGGCCGATGCCCTCCGCTGGTGGTTCTTCTCCGCCGGCCAACCCTGGTCGCCGCGGCGCGTGTCGGAGGAGGGCATTCGCGAGTCCACCCGTCAATCCCTCGTGACCCTCTGGAACATCCTGTCGTTCCACTGCACCTATGCCGACCTTGACGGCTGGGTCCCCACCGGCGAGGGACCCGCACCCAGCCACGTGCTCGACCGGTGGGTCCTGTCAGAGCTGGACGACGCCGTGGCCGCAGTCACCGCCGCCCTCGACGACTTCGATGCGCTGGGCGGCGCCACCCGGCTGGCCGCCTTCATCGATGACCTGTCCAACTGGTACGTGCGCCGGAGCCGTCCTCGCTTCTGGAGGGCCTCGGACCCACAGGCCCACGCTGCCCTGCACCACTGCCTCGTCACGGTGGCTGAGCTGCTGGCCCCGTTCTGCCCGTTCCTTGCTGACGACCTCCACACCACCCTCTCCGGTGGCCCGTCGGTCCACCTCGCCGACTGGCCGAGCCCGGGAGGATGGCGGGACGACGCGCTCGCGACGTCGATGGCTTCGGCCCGACGGATCGTGGCGCTGGGCCGGGCCGCCCGGACCGATGCCAAGATCAAGGTGCGTCAGCCGCTGTCGCGAGCCCTGCTCCTGCACCCTGGGGTCACGCTGCCCGCGGAGGTGCTGGCAGAGATCGCCACGGAGCTCAACGTGCACGAGCTCGAGGACGTGGACACCCTCTCCGGTCTCCTGTCCTGGACGGTGGTGCCGAACTTCCGCCAG
>DAIQBC010000208.1:0-4965 GCA_036781345.1 Acidimicrobiales bacterium
AGCGTGACCACCCGGTGGCCGAGGATGGCGGGGAAGCCGGTGAGCTCGGCCACATCGGTGACGGCGAGATCTGCGTCCCGCAGCGCCTGGGCGGTGCCACCGCTGGAGATGAGGTCCCACCCCATGCTCCGGAGCTCGCGAGCCAGCTCGACGATCCCGGACTTGTCGTAGACGGAGAGCAGCGCCCTCATCGTGGTGTCCCTTCTTGGTGGGCTGATCCGGTCAGCAGCGAGGGGTCGGCGAGGACCGCGCGGATGGTCTGGGGGTAGAGGCGCCGCTCCACGGCCTTGATGCGCTCGTGGAGGGAGTCCTCGTCGTCGCCCGGCAGCACAGGCACGGCTTCCTGGGCGAGGATCGGGCCCGCGTCCACCTCGAGGGTGGCGACGTGGACCGTGCAACCGGTGATCTTCACGCCATAGGCGAGGGCGTCGCGCACGCCGTGCCAACCCTTGAACGACGGCAGCAGCGCCGGGTGGGTGTTGAGGATGCGGCCCGGGAAGGCGGCGTGGATCGCGGGACCGAAGATCGTGCCGAAGCCGGCCATCACCACGAGCTCGATGCCGTGGTCGCGCAGCACGGCGACGACGGCCTCCGTATAGGCGTCGCGATCGAAATCGGCCCCGAAGCTCGAGCGCTCCACCAGCTCGGCGGGAACCCCGTGGGACTCGGCCACCACCTGGGCCTTGGACGGGCGATCCACCACCACGAGGCTCACCGGGATGCCGTCCACCAGGATGGCGTCGAGAAGGGTCCCGCTCCCTGAGGCCAGCACGGCGATGCGCACGGCCCGAACCTACTCGCGGGTCACGGGGCCCGATCCCGCTGAGATCCGACGATGGCGGAGGAGCGTGGGTTACCGTCTCATCGACCCCACACCCCCTTCAGGAGGCGGACACCGTGGATCTCAACAAGCTAACGACCAGCGACAAGGTGATTGCGGGCTCAGGCATCCTCCTGTTCATCGCCTACTTCCTCCCGTGGTTCAAGGTCGACTTCGGCGGCGTGCTGGGAGGCTCGGCCTCGGCGAGCGGTGGCGATGTGGGCTTCTTCTGGGCCACCCTGCCGATGTTGATCGGCCTGGCGATGGCCGGTTCGGTTATCGCCAGCAAGCTCTTCGATGTGAAGCTGCCCGATCTGCCCGTGCCGTGGGGCCAGGCGTACCTCGGTCTGGGTGGCCTGGCTGCCCTGCTCGTGGTGCTGAAGCTCCTGATCGGTGAGGACCCCTCGGAGATCGTGAAGCGGGCCTTCGGCCTCTTCGTCGCCACCATCGCCGCCGTTGGTCTGGCTGCTGGAGGGTTCCTGAAGTTCCAGGAGGGGAACAGCTCCGACGGCGGTGGCACCGGCGGCTCAGCTCCCTTCTGAGCCTCAAGCAGCAGAGGTCGGAGGCGGGGACCGTGCACCTGAGCAAGCTCACCACGAGCGACAAGGTCGTCGCCGGCTCAGGCATCCTCCTCTTCGTCGCCTACTTCCTGCCCTGGTTCACGGCCGACAACGCCTTGGGCAACCCGGTCAGCTTCACGGGAGGTGATGTCGGGTTCTTGTGGTCGACCCTGCCGATGCTCCTCGGGGTGGTCGCCGCCGGCGTGGTGATCGCCAACAAGATGTTCGACGTGCAGCTGCCCGACCTGCCCATCCTGTGGGGACAGGCCTTCCTGGGCGCCGGAGCACTGGCGGCCGCGTTGGTCATCCTCAAGCTCCTCCTCGGGGAGGACGTCTCCGGGTTCAAGGTCGACCGGGGCTTCGGTCTGTTCGTCGCGGCGGTCGCCGCCCTCGGCTTGGCCGTCGGTGGGTTCCTGAAGCTCCGCCAGGGGAACGGCTCCGATGGTGGCCCGCCAGGCTCCGCGCCCTTCTGACCCCACCATCCTCCTCGCCACCGCTCGCCGGCCACTGAAGTGGCTCGTCCTCGCCGCAGGGTGCGGTGCTGTGGCTACCGGAGAGGTGGGTCGACGCAGCCGGCTGCACCGCCGCCGGGACCGGCAGGCTCGGTGCGGGGGTAGGGCTCCACGAAGCCGCTGCCGGCGTCCCGGGTGTCGATGAAGCGAACGACGGCTGCGGTGATGGCCCGAGCCTCCACGGCTTGAAAGGCCGGGTCGGCCACCAGCTCCTCCTCCGGCGGGTTGCTGATGAAGGCCGCCTCGGACAGCACGGCGGGGACCCCGGCGGTGCGGTTCAGGATGCCGTAGTAGTCGCCGCCATCTGAGCGCTGGCGGTACTTGGCGCCGGCGTCGCGGTCGGCGACCCAGGCGATGTCGTAGCCGCTGAAGGCCCGCACGATCTCCTCGTAGAGGAGGCCGGACGCCCGCTTCGACTCCGCCGACGCGATCTGAGCGTAGGTCTCCGCGCCCGGGCCATCCCGGGGCCCGTCCGGCGACGCGTTGTGGTGGATCGACACGAACAGCTGCGGTTGGAGGCTGGTGACGATGGCCGCTCGGCTCTGCAGCGTGATCCGGTAGTCCGCCGTGCGCGTGAGCACCACGGTCGCTCCCAGAGCCTCGAGCTGCCGCTTGGTCTCCTCCGCGACAGCGAGGTTCACGGACTTCTCGGTGGTGCCGGCCGGACCTACGGCGCCGGGCTCGTCACCTCCGTGGCCGGGGTCGAGCACCACGTTGGCCCCGGCCAGCGCCACACCGGTCACGCGCTCCTCGCCCCCGCACGGCGTGCGCGCCACGAAGGTGCCATCGGTGTTGACGACCAGCACGGCCAGCACCACCCCGTTCGGCGTCACGACCGCCCGGGCCGGCCCCTGCGGCACGGCCGCCCACTCGACCCGCGGCTCAGCGTTGGTGGTGCTGGTGGTGGGCGCCACGATCGTCGCCGTGGCGCCAGATGTCGCGGTCGACGCCGTTGTGGTGGTCGTCCCCGCCGCCGCGGCAGGCTCGCCGTTGTCGCTTCGTGCCAGCGCGACCACCGTCGCCGACACCGCGGCGACCGCCAGCATCGCCATCGCCTCCCGGAGCCGTCTCACCTGATCACGATGGCACGCCCAGGCCGGGGCTCGGACTCAGAGGCCGGCGACGACCTCGACCATGAGGGTGCCGGCCTCGGTGGGGTTCTGGCCGACCTTGACGCCCGCCGCCCTGAGGGCCTCCTGCTTGGCCGCCGCCGTGCCCTTGCCGCCCGAGACGATGGCGCCCGCGTGGCCCATCTTCTTGCCGGGGGGCGCCGTCACGCCGGCGATGTAGGACACCACCGGCTTGGTCATCTTCTCGGCGATGAAGGCCGCCGCCTCCTCCTCGGCCGAGCCGCCGATCTCGCCGATCATCATCACGGCCCTCGTCTCGGGATCGGCCTCGAAGGCCTCCAGGCAGTCGATGAAGCTGGTGCCCGGCACGGGGTCGCCGCCGATGCCGACGCAGGTGGTGACGCCGATGTCGTTGAGCTTGAGCTCGTACAGCGCCTGGTAGGTGAGCGTGCCGGAGCGGCTCACGATGCCGACGTTGGGCTGGCCGACCACCGGCGCCTTGGCGATGTGGCCGGCGGTGATGCCGATGTTGGCCTTGCCAGGGCTGATGATGCCCGGGCAGTTGGGGCCGAGCAGGCGAACGTTCGGGAAGTCACGCTTGAGCTTGTTGTAGAACCACGCCTCGTCGTGCGCGGGCACGCCCTCGGTGATGGCGACGATGAACGACACGCCCCCATCGGCGGCCTCCATCACGGCATCCTTCACACCCGGCGCCGGGATGAAGATGCACGACACCGTGGCACCCGTGGCCTGCACGGCGTCGGCCACCGTGGCGTAGATCGGGATCCCGTCGACGTCGGTGCCGGCCTTCTTCGGGTTGGTGCCTGCGACCACCTGAGTGCCGTAGTCCCGGTTCAGCAGCCCGTAGAACCGGCCCTGTGAGCCCGTGAGGCCTTGGTAGACCACCTTGGTCTTGTCGTCCACGAAGATGCTCATGGTGGCTACTCCTGGTTCCCGGCGCCGGCCGCCGCGACGACGGCTCGCGCCGCCTCGACCATCGTGGGCGCGAGCTGCAGCTTGTCGGACAGGTGAGGTTGGAGGATGGCCCGGCCTTCGTCGGCGTTCGTGCCATCGAGCCGAATGACGATGGGCACGTCGATCTGCACACGGCCCAGGGCGGTGACGATGCCGTTGGCCACCTCGTCGCCCTTGGTGATGCCGCCGAAGATGTTGATGAAGATCGACTTCACCGACGGGTCGTTGGTGATCACCTCGAGCGCCCCGGCCATCACGTCGGCGTTGGCGCCGCCACCGATGTCGAGGAAGTTGGCCGGCTTGCCGCCCACCTGGGTGACGATGTCGACGGTGGACATCGCCAGCCCGGCGCCGTTGGCGATCACCCCGACGTAGCCGTCGAGGCCGACGTACTGGAGGCCTTTCTCGTGGGCCGCCTGCTCGCGCTCGTCGCGCACCTGGGTAGCGTCGTACTGCTCGTAGTCGGGGTGGCGGAACTCCGAGTTGCCGTCCAGCGTGACCTTTGCGTCGAGAGCGTGCACCTCGCCGGTGGGCTTGAGGATGAGCGGGTTGATCTCGGTGAGGTCGGCGTCACCCACGGTGTAGGCGGTGTAGAGCTTGCGGAGGATGTCGACGGTTCCTTCGGTGGCGGCCGGGTTGAGCTTGGCCGCCAGCACCCAGGCTCGGGCGGCGTCTTCGGTCAGCCCGTCCACCGGGTCGATCCAGATCTTGGCGATCGCGTCGGGGTCGGTCTCGGCGACGGCTTCGATCTCCACCCCGCCCTGGGCGGAGAGCATGCCGAGGTGCTTCTTGGCCGAGCGGTCGAGCGTGAAGCTGGCGTAGTACTCCTCGGCGATGTCAGAGGCCAGCTCGATCCACACGATCTCGACCGTGTGACCCTTGATGTCCATGCCCAGGATGTTTCCGGCATGGGTGCGCACCTCGGCGGCGTCGTTGGCCAGCTTGATGCCGCCCGCCTTGCCTCGGCCGCCCACCTGCACCTGCGCCTTCACCACCACCGGGTAGCCGATGCGCTCGGCGGCGGCCAC
>DAIQBC010000209.1:0-4894 GCA_036781345.1 Acidimicrobiales bacterium
GCTGCTCGTGCGCCGGGCGTGCACCACCCGGGCAGCCGGTACCGGCGACAGCTCGATCCCCAGCTCCCATGCCCTGTGCCAGTAGTCGGTGTCCTCGCAGAACGCCGGGCTGAACCACTCGTCGAAGGGGCCCACCTCGTCGTAGATCGCCTGCGACAACATGAAGCACCACCCGGCCGTGCCCCCCTGGTCGGGACGTTTGAAGCCCTGCCCGTCGCAGTGATCGGTGAACGGGAACGCAACGCGTCGGCCGTCCCTGGCGGCCTCGAAGAGGGCGACATCCCAGCCGGGCTCGACCCGGCAGTCGCTGTTCAGCACGACCAGCATCGGGGCCCGAGAGAGCCGGATCCCGGTGTTCCAGCCGACGGACACCCCGCGGTTCTGGTCGTAGCGGTAGACGCGCGCCGGGAGGGGGATCTCGTGGGGCGAGCCGTTGTCGACCACCACCACCTCGGTCGGGACCTGGGCCACCTCCCAGATCCGCTCGATCGTCCGCTTCGCCATCTCCGCCAGCTCAGGCGTGCGGCTCCATACGGGGATGCTGATGCTGATCATCGGATCGCGCTGCTGGTCCGCCGGCGTGCCGTCGTGGGTCAGCTCTGGGTCGACGCCCTCGAGAGGGCGGACGGTGACAGGCGGAGCGGGCATGCGAGGCACCCCTTCAGTTGCTCCGACTGCGCCCTTGGCGTGGAGCAAGCGGAACGTCTCTCGATAGGCGTTGTGTAGCTCGGGGAGGACCGTGTCGTCGGTCAAGCAGCGGGCTTCGAGCTCGGTCACCCGTCGTCGCAGAACGGGTTCGGTGTGGCGTTTCTCGGCCCAGAGCGACGCGGCATGCTCGAGCTGGAGCTGAGCGGCCACCTGGGTGCCCGGGTGAAGCGCGGCCATCACCGCGTGGGCCCGGCCCTTGGCCTCGGTGCGGTCGCAGAACGCCGCGAAGTCGATCGGTCGGGCCATCAGGCTGCGAGCCGAGGCGTCGTAGATCACACGGAGCCCGGCTGGCGCCAGGCGCCAGGCCATCTCGATGTCGATCGAATAGGCGAGGCGCTGGTCGTGCAGGCCGTGACGCAGCAGGAGCGATCGCTTGCAGGAGATGCGGCCCTCCCAGAAGCCTCGCCAGTCGAGCTCTTGGCCGTCACCCAACCGCTCGTAGGCGAACATCAGTCGGTCGACGTCGGTGATGTAGTGCATGAGCGGGGTGAGCTCGAGCTCTGGCGCCCAGTCGGTGTGACCCAGGATCGCCACGGCCTCGTGAGGCTTGGCAGCGTGTCCCTCGAGGTGGCGTTCGAGATAGTCCGGGGCTGCTCGGTCGTCGTCGTCGAAGAACAGCACGATCGGGGCCCGAGCCAGCAGCACTGCGTGGTTCTTGGCCGCGCTGCGGCCGGCATGCGCGATCCGCAGGCCGAACACCTGCATCTCCTCGGCAACCTCGTCGAGCACCGCAGCGAGGTCGGCGCCGGTGGAGCCGTCGTCGATCACGACGACCTCGTACTCAGATCGGTCGAGGGTCTGCTTGGCGAAGGAGGCCAGGCACGCCCGCAGCAGCGCCGCCCGCTCGTAGGTGGCGATCAAGACGCTGATCCGAGGCGTCACCGCTGGTTCCGACCGCTCGTGGCACTCGGGTCGGCGATCGGTCGCTGCCACCCAGACCCGGCGCACGAACCCAGCGTCCGAGGCGGCCTCCACCAGCGGGCGGCGCAGGCCCACGGTCAGGCTGTCGGCCAGCGTGACCGGGCCGCACGGATCGGCCCCCGCCCGCACCGACAGCACGGGTAGGGGCGTGACCTCGTCAACCTCTCGGGCCACGGTCCCCAGGTGCCGTTCGGTGATCGGCGGCCCACCGGTGGGACCGTTGCTGTGGGACGGCTGGAGTCGATCCACGTCGAGGGCGGCCTGGAGGGCGATCAACCCGTCGAGGAAGCGGCCGGGGAGGATGGCGTCGTCGCGGAGGTGGACGACATAGTCGACGTGCTCGGTTGCCTCGCAGCTCTCCGGGGCCGAGTCGGGCCGCCATCGCTGGTCGATCGTCAGGCGCTCGCTCTGGCCGAGCTCGGCCAGCAGCCCAGGAGGTGGGCCGGTGCGATGGGCGGCGTAGGTGCCCATCACCAGCACACGGGCTTCTGGGGTCGGCGGCAGCCGGATGCCGGCGGCGTCGGGGGCGAGATCCCAGATCGCCAGGTGCTCGTCCTGGTGCACCCGCTGCCCGACCGCCTCGAGGTGATCGAAGAGCTCGGGATAGCGATGGCGCCAGCCGAAGGCGGCCTTGGGGAGCACGAAGTAGCGAGCCCCGCGTGTCCGCTGCGCCTCGAGGTGGTTGACCGCGGCGGGGCCGTCGACCGGCTCGTAGCCCGCCCAACCGCCCTCGCGATCCTGAGGGAAGGGCCAGCACGGGTTGGAGCCGAGATCGGTCAGGTCGTCCGCGCCGCCGGACGCCACCAGGATCACCGCGCCTGGTTGCCCGATCGTCTGCAGTCGCCGTCGGATCGTCTCGCGGGCGCCGGTGGCGTCCACGCCGGTGAACCGAGGTGGTGGCCGCTCACCGCCGTCACCCGTCTGTTGCGGCTGGCCCATCACCCCTTCGATGATCTCCCCGAAGCGCCTCTCGACGAGATCGACGCCGTGGCGGCGATCGACGTGGGCGGCGCCCGCCTCTGCCAGTCGACTCCACAGGTCGTCTTCGGTGAGCAGACGGGTGATGCCGGCGGCCAAGTCGGCGGCATCGCGGGCGACCAGCGCGTGCTCGCCTTGCACCAGCTCGAGTCCCTCTGCGCCCACCGGTGTGGTGGCCACCGGGGTGCCGGCCATCATCGCCTGGATGACCTTGCGCTTCACTCCGGCGCCGTGCAGCAAGGGAACGACCGCGAGACGGGCCTGCTCGACGTAGGGCCGCACCGACGGCACCCATCCAACCAGCCGGACCCCCGGCAGGGTCGGATCGATGTCCAGCGTCACGCGGTCGAGCCAGTTGCCCAGCACCGTCAGCGGGTGTTGGGCGAGCAGCTCAGGGTCGAGCAGCGGGAGCACCTCCGCGCAGAGGTACTCCACGGCTTCGCGGTTCGGGAGATGACGGAAGTTGCCCACGAAGTACATGCCCCGCCGCTGGTCGAGCGGGTAGGGAGAACGCTCGATGTCCTCGGCCAACGGCAGCGTGAACACGCGCCCGTCGCCCAGGAAGTCGGCCAGGAGATCGCGCTCCTTGTCCGACACGGCCAGCACGGCATCGGCGGCGTTGTAGGTGTTGAGCTCCTGGGCCGCCTCCCCCCCGAAGCCAGAGCCGAGATCAGCCTGCTGGCCGAACGATCGGCGGGCATTGCGCAGGAAGTGGATGTCCATCGAGTTGATGACCACCCGGGTGCGCGGCGACAGCGCCCGCACCTTGGGGAGCAGCTCGGCGGCCGGCTCCCAGAAGGCAATGAGGGCGAGGTCGAAGCTGTTGGAGCGCAGCAGCTTCTCGGCGTTCACGAACCCTGCGTAGGTGGCCACCCCCATCTGACGGAGCCGGTGCGCGTGGCGCTCCTCGGCCACCCCCTGCGCCTCCCGGGACAGGAACGTCACGCGCCACCCGCAGCGGAGCAGGAACTGCACGGTGTTGTCGATGTCCTGCGATCCGCTGTCGCGATCGAAGGCGGGCATCCGGGTGTGGACGACCAGAGCTCGACGCGGGGTCATCCCCGGCAGGCCTCCACGTCGTCATGGGCCACCAGGTAGCGCCAGGCGCCGTCGCTCAGGTCGCGGGGCCGCACGGGCCGCAGGTCGAGCACCCGTTGCCAGGCCGATGCCTCCACCGGGATCGATGCCTCGCCGCCCTCGCCGACAGCTCGCACGGCCGTCACGGTCGGGTGGTAGGTGACCGGCGCACCATGGGCCCATGCCTGCGCGCACCACTCCCGCAGGAACGCCCGGTCGCTCAGCCCGCGGGGAGTCGGGATGGCACCCCACAGTGACGACGAGACGGCTAGCAGTCCGGGCGCCCAGCACACCGGACGCACGTAGTCGTGCCAAGGGGCCCGCACGTCGAGCGACGATGCGCCGATCAGTGCCACCGAGCGGTCCGAGAACACGGTCCCGCCGGCAGACTCCAGCCGCCCGTCGGGTCGCATGATCTTGCCGGCCACGGCAGAGCCCGGTGCCAGGGCTAGGGCGGCTGCTGCTGCCTCGATGGACCCCGGCAGCGGCAGCACATGAGGTTCGACGAGCACCACCAGGTCGTGGTCGTCGACGGTGGGTCCGTTGGCACCGATCTCACCCAGGTGCAGCGTCGCTCCTGCGGAGGCAGCTCGCTCGCCGAGATGGGTCGCCCACCTCGCGTCGGTGCCGGCCGTGGACCACACCAGCACTCGGAGGGACGGTGGGGCTGGTGCGCCCGGACCGCCTTCCACCCGGATGACGTCGACGCCCGAGGCCCGCCTCGCGAGCGTGATCACTCCGCAGGATGCCACGCGCCTGGCCTCATGGAGGTCATGGGAATCGCCGACCAGCACCACCTCGACGCTGCCGTCCAGGTAGGGGAGCCGGTCGCCCGCCGGCGGCCGGAAGGTGGCCAGCCCGGGGAGCTCTGCGGCGAGGTCGAGACCGAGGTCGGTCCAGTCGAGCACCGCCGGCGGTTGGAGGAGGCCGGCCAGCCGGCTCACTTCGCCTCGCAGCGACCGGGCGTCGTCCGAGGCGGGGGCGGCCAGATCGAAGACGGCACCTGCACCGTCCTGGTCGACGACCGTGCGGTAGGTGCGCACGACGTGATCGCGCAGGGCGGCCTGGCGCTGGAACCATGGCCGGGACCCTTCCGGAACCACGAGGTAGCGGTGTCCGCCATACCGGAGCGCCTCGAGGTGCGCGATGTGGGCGAGATCGTCGGCGAAGGGCTTCCCGTTGCGGGTATCGGGGAACGGCGTCGCCCTTG
>DAIQBC010000210.1:0-4890 GCA_036781345.1 Acidimicrobiales bacterium
ACTCCCTGCTCGACTTCCTGCTGCCGGCGTCGATCACGCAGTCGGTGCTCTTCGGTGGGCTCACGGCCGGCAGCGACACGGCCCTCGACATCCAGACGGGCTTCTTCGACCGTCTCCTCGCCTCACCGGTGTCGCGCACGTCGATCCTCGTAGGGCGGCTGGCCGGCGCCTCGGTCACCGGCGCCCTGCAGGCGGTCGTCTTCATGGTGGTCTACGGCATCTTCGGGGTGCGGATCGCCGCCGGACCCGCTGGTGCCGTGCTGCTCATCGTCTTTGCCATGGTGCTGGCGCTCGTGATCGGCGGCTTCGCGGCCATGCTCGCCCTCCGCACCGGCTCGGCCGAGGCGGTGCAGAACGTGTTCCCCGTCACGTTCATCGGCCTGTTCATCTCGTCGGCCTTCTTCCCCACGGAGCTGATGACGGGCGTCTACCGCTCGATCGCCCGCCGCAACCCGATCACGTGGATGGTCGACGGCATGCGGCACCAGGTGATCGTGGGCCTCGACTGGAGCGAAGCAGCCACGTCGCTGGCGGTGGCGGCGGTGCTGGCCGTGCTGGCCATGTTCGGCGCGAACCGGGCGCTCCAGAGCCGGCTGCGGAGGGCCACATGACCGGTGTGGCGACCCAGGTTCGCCGGGCCCGCAACACCTCCTGGTTGCCGGTGTCGTTCGCGCTCGCCCAGCGCAGCCTGATCGGTGTCCTGCGCATCCCCGCCGCGGTCATCCCTCTCATCGCCATGCCCATCTTCTTCGTGGTGGCGTTCTCGGGGTCGTTCAGCCGCCTGTCGTCACTGCCCTCGTTCCCCACCGACAACGTCCTCAACTGGTTCGTGCCCTTCGCCATCCTGCAGGGGTCCGCCTTCGCCGGCTTCGGCACCGGCTTCGCCACCGTCCGGGACATCGAGACCGGCTTCTACGACCGGCTCCTGCTGGCGCCCGGCTCCCGCGTCGGTCTCCTGGTGGGCCCCGTGCTGGCCAGCCTCGTGCGAGCCACCTTCACCGTCGCCGTCGTGCTGCTGTTCGGTGCGGCGCTCGGTGCCGATCTGCCGGGTGGGGTCGTGGGGCTGATCGCGCTCTGGGCGGCAGGCCTTGGCATCGCGCTGATCTCAACGGGCTGGGCGCTGGGCCTGGTGTTCCGGGTGCCGAACCAGCGGGCGGGGCCCATCCTCCAGATCGGCATCTTCTTCAGCACGTTCCTGTCCACCGGCAACGTGCCGCTGGCCGATCAGACCGGCTGGGTGCAGCACGTGGCCCGGGTGAACCCCCTCACCAACATCCTGGCCATGGCCCGCCAGGGGTTCCTCGGCGAGGTCACCTGGCGCGGCACGTGGCCCGGCCTCGTGGCCATCGCGCTCTCGTCGGTGGTGCTGTGGCTGTTCGCGGTGACCGGCATCCGCAAGCTCACCCCCTGAGTTACCGTGCAGCGATGGAGCCAACGGACGACGCCCGATCGCACGCCCGCAGGCACCCGGTGGCGCGGCGGGCCAGCCCGGTGCTGGCGCTGGTCGCCCTTGGGTGGGTGCTGAAGAAGCTGCTCAGCCGCAGCAAGGCCTGACGCCGGTGGTCGACGAGGCCGACCGCCTGGCGGTCGAGGCCTTGCTCGGCCGGCCGATCCAGGGCGACTTCGAGGTCGTCGTCCGCCATCCGGATGGGTCCCCGGTGGTGCTGCGCAACGCACCGCTCCTGCGTGACGGCACGCCCATGCCCACCCGCTACTGGCTGGTCGGCGAGCCCGAGCGCACCTGGATCTCCCGCCTCGAGTCAGCGGGCGGCGTCGACCGGGCCGAGGCCGCGGTCGACGCTGAGCACCTGGCCGCCGCCCACGCCCGCTACTCGGCTGAACGCGACGCCGTCATCCCCGCCGACCACGCGGGCCATCGCCCGAGCGGCGGCGTCGGCGGTACCCGGATCGGCGTCAAGTGCCTCCATGCCCACTACGCCTGGCACCTCGCCGGTGGCGACGACCCCGTCGGCCGCTGGATCGAGGCCCACCTCCCCGAGGTCGTCTGAGCCACCCCCGGCGCGGACCTCGGTAGCGTCGGCGCGATGTCCGTGCTGGCCGCCATCGACTGCGGGACGAACTCCACCCGATTGCTGATCAGCGAGGGCACTGGAGCGGACCGGCGCACGCTCGACCGGCAGATGGTGATCACCCGGCTGGGCCGGGGGGTCGACGCCACTGGCCGGCTGGACGCGGCCGCCATCGAGCGCACGATCGCCGTGCTGGGCCAGTACCGGACCGCCATGGATGCGCACGGCGTCACCGCGCTGCGGGTCGCGGCCACCTCGGCGGCGCGAGACGCCTCGAACGCCGACGACTTCTTCGATGCCGCAGAGGCCGTGGTGGGCGTGCGACCGGAGCTGCTGAGCGGCGCCGAGGAGGGCGAGCTCAGCTTCGCCGGTGCCACTGCTGATCTCGCCGTGGCGAACGGTCCGTTCCTCGTCGTCGACATCGGCGGCGGGTCCACCGAGTGCATGGTGGGTACCGACCGCGTGGAGGAGGTCCGCTCCTTCGACATCGGCTGCGTCCGCCTCACCGAGCGTCACCTGGCCAGCGACCCGCCCGCTCCCGAAGAGCTGTCCAACGCCATCGCAGCGGCGATGGGCTGGTTCGACGACCTGCTGCGCGAGGTGCCCGGTGCCACCGCGGCCCGCACCGTGGTGGGGCTCGCCGGCACGATCTCCACCGTCGCCGCGGTGGAGATCGGTCTGGCCGAGTGGGACCGTGACGCGATCCACCACTTCCACCTCACCCGCGCGGCCATCGAGGACGTGTTCCGCACCCTCGCCACCGAGACCCTCGCCGACCGCATCCACAACCCGGGGTTGGACCCCGCGCGAGCGGACGTGATCGTCGGCGGATGCTGTGCGCTGGTGGCCCTCGTGCGCACGCTCGGCATCGACGAGGTGCTCGTGTCGGAGAGCGACATCCTCGACGGTCTCGTGCTCAGCCTGGCCGTCCGCGGCGGCGGCTGATCGACCCTAAGGTCGCGGCTGTGGCGACCACCCCGACCGCGGCCTGGCACCCGGCGCCTGACGCGTGGGACCGGACGCGGGTCGGGCGGTTCGGCACCGAGCACGGTCTGGCCGACCTCCCGTCGCTGCTCGCCCGGTCGACCGACGATCCGGCCTGGTTCTGGGACGCCGTCGTCAAGCACCTCGGCATCCCGTTCACCACTCCGTACACCCAGGTCCTCGACGAGAGTGCCGGCGTGCCGTGGACCACCTGGTTCACCGGCGGCCGCACGAACCTGGCCGACGCGTGCTGTGACCGCTGGGCCGATCTGGCCCCGGATCGGGAGGCGGTCGTGTGGGAGGGCGAGGAGGGCACCACCCGCACCTGGACCTACGCCCAGCTCCGAGCGGAAGCCGACGGACTGGCCGAGGTGCTCGAGGCGCGCGGCGTCGGTGCGGGTGACACGGTGGGCATCTACCTGCCGATGCTCCCCGAGACGATCGCGGCGGTGCTGGCCGCCGCCAAGCTCGGCGCCGTCTTCGTGCCGGTGTTCTCCGGATACGGCGCTGAGGCGGTGCGAGTGCGCCTGGAGGACGCGGGGGCGGTGGCACTGATCACCGCCGATGCCTTCCCGCGGCGAGGCCGCCCCGTGCCGATGCTGGGCATCGCACTGGAGGCGGCCGGCGCCGTGCCGACGGTCGCCACCATCGTGGTGGTCGACCGACTGGGCGGCGGCGTGCCCTCCGAGGATCGGGTGGTGCGGTGGCCAGCACCAGCTTCGGCCCCGTTCGCGACGCGGGCGGTGGACAGCGAGCACATGCTGTTCCTCGCCTACACGTCGGGCACCACCGGCCGGCCCAAGGGCGTGGTGCACGTGCACGGCGGGTGGACGGTGAAGGTGGCCGAGGAGGGTGCGTTCCAGACCGACATCGGGCCCGGCGATCGCGTGTTCTGGCTCACCGACCTCGGCTGGATCATGGGCCCGTGGCTCCTCACGGCGGGGCTGGCCAACGGGGCCGCGGTCCTCGTGTTCGACGGCGCTCCCGACCACCCCGGCCCTGACCGCCTCTGGGCCTTCCTGGCCGCTCACCAGGCCACCCACTGCGGGGTCAGCCCCACCCTCGTTCGAGCGCTCATGGCCCATGGCGACGACCTTCCCGCTGGGCATGACCTGTCGCACCTGCGGATCCTGGCCGCCACCGGCGAGCCGTGGAACGAGGACCCGTGGCGCTGGTACGCGTCGCGCATCGGCGGCGGACGGTGCCCGGTCATCAACATCTCCGGCGGCACCGAGGTGGGTGCCTGCTTCCTGTCGCCCCACCCCGTGCAGCGGATCAGCCCCATGTCGCTCGGCGGGCCCAGCCTCGGCATGGCCGTCGAGGTGTTCGACGACGACGGGCGCCCGCTGCGAGGGGCCGTAGGGGAGCTGGTGTGCACCAAGCCGTGGCCCGGCATGACCCGTGGGCTCCTGCACGACCCCGACCGCTACCTCGCCACCTACTGGTCGCGCTGGCCCGACGTGTGGGTGCACGGCGACTGGGCGTCCATCGAGGAGATCGACGGGCAGGCCGAGTGGTTCCTCCACGGGCGCAGCGATGACACCATCAAGGTGGCGGGCAAGCGACTGGGCCCGGCGGAGGTGGAGAGCGCGCTCGTCTCGCACCCGGCTGTGGTGGAGGCCGCTGCGGTCGGGCTGCCCGACGCCGTCAAGGGCGAGCAGCTCTGGACCTACGTCGTCCTGCGTCCGGAGGTGGCGCCGAGCGAGCAGCTGCGGGCCGCGCTGATGGCGCTCGTCGCCGACCGGGTGGGGACGAGCTTCCGGCCCGCCGGGGTCCGCTTCGTGCGGGCCCTGCCCAAGACCCGCAGCGCGAAGGTGGTGCGCCGGGTGGTGCGGGCGGTGGCGACCGGCACCGACCCGGGCGACCTCTCCTCGCT
>DAIQBC010000211.1:0-4864 GCA_036781345.1 Acidimicrobiales bacterium
TGTTCCGCAGCGCGTACGGCGGTGTGGACGACGACACCTGGCGCCGGGCCAAGGGGTGGGCGCTGGCCTTGTCGATCGCCCACCTGTGTGGCGACGACCGCGTGATCCCGCTCGGGCGGCGCGCCCTGGCCGCCGTCCTCGAGGACGCTGACTGACCCCGACATCCCTGGTGACCAGGGGGATGTCAGTGGTCGGAGGGGCGTCCGGTACCCTGGCTCGCACCATGGTCGATGTCTGGGCTCGGCTCGAGCCGCACCTCGCCTCGGTCCAGAAGCCTGCGCGCTACATCGGCTGCGAGCTCGGCGCCGAGGTTCCGCCGCCCAGCCCCGAGCGGGTGGGGTGGCTGCTGGTGTACCCCGACACCTACGAGATCGGCCTGCCCAACCAGGGCCTGCAGATCCTCTACGAGATCCTCAACGAGCGCCCCGACGCCCTGGCTGAGCGCTCGTACGCCCCGTGGACCGACCTCGAGGAGGTCCTGCGCCGCGAGGGCATCCCGCTGTTCTCGGTCGACACCCACCGCTCGGCCGACGAGTTCGACGTCATCGCCTTCAACCTGTCGGCCGAGCTCGTCTACACGAACGTCCTGAACTGCATCGACCTGGCGGGGGTGCCGGTCCAGTCGGCCGACCGCGGCCCTGGCCATCCCCTCATCGGTGCCGGCGGTCACGCCACCTACAACCCCGAGCCGCTGGCCGACTTCCTCGACTTCGTCGTGCTGGGCGACGGCGAGGAGGTGGTGGGGGAGATCAACGCCGCCATCGCGGCGTGGAAGGCAGCGGGGAGCGCCGACCGGGTCGAGGTGCTGCGCACGCTGGCCGGGATCGACGGCGTCTACGTGCCCTGCCTGTACGAGGCCCGCTACTTGCCCGACGGCCGCCTCGAGGTCACCGCACCGGTCGACCCTGCGGCGTCGGCGGTGGTGGACAAGCGAACCGTCGCCGACCTGGCCGACTGGCCCTACCCGAAGCAGCAGCTCGTGCCGCTCACCGAGGTCGTGCACGACCGGCTGAACGTCGAGGTCTTCCGCGGCTGCACGCGCGGCTGTCGCTTCTGCCAGGCCGGCATGATCACCCGCCCGGTTCGGGAGCGGCCCGCCGAGCAGGTGGCGTTGATGGTGCAGCAGGGCCTGCGGCGCACGGGCTACGACGAGGTGGCGCTCACCAGCCTGTCCACGGCCGACTTCTCCGGCATCGAGGACGTCGTGACTGCGGCCATGGACGACTCCGTCGGGTGCGGCAACGTGTCGGTGAGCTTGCCCAGCCTGCGGGTGGACGCCTTCACCGTGGGCGTGGCCGCCCAGATCCAGAAGGCCCGCCGCACCGGGCTCACCTTCGCCCCTGAGGCGGGCACCTGGCGCATGCGGCAGGTCATCAACAAGCTCATCACCGAGGAGGACCTCTACGCGGCCGTCGACTCGGCTTTCAGCCAGGGCTGGCGCCGCGTGAAGCTCTACTTCCTCACGGGCCTCCCCACCGAGACCGACGAGGACACCCTGGGCATCATCGAGCTGGCCCGCCGCTGCGTGGAGCTGGCCAAGGCCGAGGGCCACAACGGCACCGTCACGGTGAGCGTCGGTGGCTTCGTGCCCAAGGCCTTCACGCCGTTCCAGTGGTTCGGCATGAACACCGAGGTGGAGCTGCGCCGGAAGGTGAACCTCTTGCGTGACGCCGCTCGTCACGCCAAGGGTGTCCAGATCAAGTGGCACGACCCGCGCGCCAGCCTCGTGGAGGGGCTGGTGAGCCGGGGAGACCGGCGCCTCGGCCCGGTGATCGAACACGTGTGGCGGGCGGGAGGCACCTTCCAGGAGTGGAGCGAGCACTTCCGGCTCGACCTCTGGGAGGAGGCCATGGCCGCCGCCGGCCTCGACCTCGACTGGTACTGCCACCGGCACCGCACCGAGGACGAGGTGCTGCCGTGGGACCACCTGTCGGCGGGCCTCCACAAGGACTTCCTCTGGCAGGACTGGCGGGACGCGCTCGAGGAGCTTGGCTTGGAGGACTGCCGCTGGACGCCGTGCTACGACTGCGGCGCCTGCACGGGCTACGGCATCGAGCACGTCGTGGCGTCGGCCGTGCCGCCCGCCGGCGGGAGCCAGGGCACCGGGCAGGGCCTGCGGCGTGGTGGCGAGGTCCCGGTCACCCTCCTCGCTCGCAAGCCGGCCGGTGTGGGCGCATGAGGCAGCGCGTGCGGTTCAGCAAGATCGGCAAGGTGCGCTTCTTGTCGCATCGGGACGTGGCCCGGGTCTGGGAGCGCGCCCTGCGCCGCTCCGGGGTGCGGGTGGCCTACAGCGAGGGCTTCTCTCCGCGGCCGAAGCTGAGCTTCGGTCTGGCTCTCTCGACGGGCTACGAGAGCCTCGGCGAGTACCTCGACATCGACCTGGCCGACGACCTCGACCCCGCGTCGTTGCCCCCCTTCGTCAGCCCCTCTCTGCCGCAGGGCATCGAGGCCCAGGTCGCGATCGCCATCGCGCCTGGCACTGCATCGCTGCAGCAGGCGGTCACGAGCTCGAGCTGGCGCCTCGAGGTGATCGATGTCGACCGGAGTCGTCTCGCCGCCGAGGTCGACCGTGCCCTCGCCAGCGCCGTGCTGCCGCTCATCGTCGAGCGCAAGGGCTCGGAGAGCCCACTGGACGCCCGGCCCGCCATCCTCGCGATGGAGGTCGACGGCTCGGTGCTCCACGCCGAGCTGGCCACCCACCCCCGCAGCCTCCGCCCTGCGGAGCTCGTCCGAGCCCTGGATCCCTCGTGGACCCTCGGCCGGGTGCTGCGAACCCACCAATGGACGACGGTCGACGGCGCCCGTGGCGAGCCCATCCCTCTCGGGGATCGGCACGCCCACGGCGCGACGTCGGCTTCGCACGCCGGAGCGCGTGCGTCATGAGAAGGGATCCCCCCGATGACCGACCAGACCCCCGGCGACACCGCCGCTGGCCCCACCCCCGAACCCACCCCCGAGCGCACGACGCCTGACGGCCCCAGCCGTCGTCGAGGCTCGCGTGGTGGCCGCAACCGCAGCCGACCGCGCCCCGAGGGTCAGCGGGGGGCGTCCGAGCAGAGCGAGGATCGCAACCCGGAGCTCCCGGACACCCCTCGAGAAGGGCAGCCGAAGACCGTCGAGGCCGCTGACGCGTCGCTTGTGCGCCGGCCCGCCGTCGAAGCGGCAGCTCGGAAGCCCCAGATCGGTGACACGATGCCCGTGCCCACCTCACCGCCACCGCGCCCCGCAGGCGGCCGCGGCGAAGGAGCGGGCGACGACGGCCCCAAGCGCAAGCGTCGCCGCGGCGGCCGGGGCCGCGGCGCGGGCGGCGGTGGAGCCGGTCGCGGGGATCAGGCCCCGTCCTCGGGACAGGGTCGCGACCAGGGCGGCGCCAGCCGAGGTCGCCGGGGCGGCTCGCCTGTGCAGGCGGTGCTGCCCACCGGTGGCCTCGATCTCGATGACGACGTGCTCGAGGCCCGGCGGGGCCGCGAGCGCAAGGGGCGGCCCGTGGGTCGCTACCTCATGTGCGTGCACGTCGACCCGACGGCTACCCAGATCGCGGTGCTCGAGGGCCGCAACCTGATCGAGCACTACGTGTCCCGCCCGGCCGACGACGTGGCTCAGATCCACGGCAACATCTACCTCGGTCGGGTGCAGAACGTCCTGCCCGGCATGGAGGCGGCCTTCGTCGACATCGGCACCCCGAAGAACGCGGTCCTCTACCGAGGCGACGTGCACTTCGATGTCGACGACGTGGAAGGCCCCGGCAAGGCCAAGCAGGGCAACCTGCGCATCGAGCAGCTGCTCAAGGCCAAGCAGACGATCATCTGCCAGGTCACCAAGAACCCCATCGGGGCCAAGGGTGCCCGCCTCACCCAGGAGGTGTCGCTCCCCGGCCGGTTCGTCGTGCTGATCCCGAACAGCTCCACCTACGGGATCTCCAAGCGCCTGTCCGACGACGAGCGCAAACGGTTGCGGGCGATCCTCGACCGGGTCAAGCCGGCGCAGCACGGGGTCATCGTGCGAACGGCCGCCGAGGGGATCACCGACCAGGAGGTCGAGCAGGACGTGCTGCGCCTCGTGCAGCAGTGGGATCAGATCGACGCCCTCGCCAAGGCGTCCCAGGCTCCGGCCCTGCTCTACCGGGAACCCGACATGGCGGTGCGGGTGATCCGTGAGGAGCTCACCACGGACTACCGAGGCGTGGTGATCGACGACCCGGTGCTCTATGAGTCCGTGCGCGACTACGTCTCGTCCATCAGCCCCGAGCTGGCCGACCGCGTCGAGCTGTTCGACCTCGAGGAGGAGGCACTGCCCCTCTTCGAGCGGTTCCACATCCACGAGCAGCTCCACAAGGCCCTCGACCGAAAGGTGTGGCTCCCCTCGGGGGGCTCGCTCATCATCGAGCACACCGAGGCCCTCACCGTGATCGACGTCAACACGGGCAAGAACGTGGGCACGTCGAGCCTCGAGGAGACGGTGTTCCGGAACAACCTCGAGGCCGCCATCGAGATCGCGCGCCAGCTCCGGCTGCGCGACGTGGGGGGCATCATCGTCGTGGACTTCATCGACATGGAGATCCGACCCAACCGGGACGAGGTCACCCGCGTGTTCCGGGAGGCCCTGGCCAGGGACAAGACCCGCACCCAGGTGTTCGAGATCTCCGAGCTCGGGCTGTGCGAGATGACCCGCAAGCGGATCGGGGAGGGGCTCCTGGAGTCCTTCGCTGGCCGCTGCCCCCACTGCGAGGGTCGGGGCCTCATCGTCGACCCGGCCCTGCTGCCGCCGGATTGAGGGCGGACCGCCCGCCGCGGTAGCATCGTCGTTCGTCCTGAGGAAGAGATGTCCCGATGTACGCAGTGATCAAGACCGGTGGCAAGCAGGA
>DAIQBC010000212.1:0-4787 GCA_036781345.1 Acidimicrobiales bacterium
AGGGTGCCGTGGGTGGCGGGGTGCTGCGGTCCCATGTTGAGGACCATGCCGTCGTCGGTCTCGAGCTCGACGTTGATCCGCCCATCGGCGGCCTGGGCGTTGATGTAGCCCAGCTGCTGGGCATCGGTGAGGGTCATGCCTCCGCGCCTTCCTCGGCCGCGTCGTCCTCGGGGTCCCCGCCCGGCATGGGCTCCACGTCGACGATGCCCGGCCAGGGCTTCACCACTCGGGCCAGCAGGGGGAACTCCTTGCGGAGGGGATGGCCCTCGAACTCGCTCGGCAGGTAGATGTGGCGCAGGTCGGCGTTGCCGTCGAAGCTGATGCCGAACATCTCGTGGGCCTCGCGCTCGTGCCAGGCCGCTCCCGCGTAGGTGTTGACCCAGGTGCCGATGCGCGGATCGTCGTCGGACACATCGGCCTTGAGGAGCACCCGCTGATCGGTACCCGCCTTCGCCAGAGAGGCGAGGACCTGGATGCGCGTGTCCCCGCCGGCGTAGCCGGGTACCGCGGCGGACCGGTCGGGCATGGGCGGCGGGAAGGGCACGTCCACCGAGGAGTCCTCGCAGCGGCCGTAGGGCGAGGGCAGCCAGTCGATGGCCGACAGGAAGTCGAAGAACCGCAGGCCGGCCTTGTCCCGCGCCACCGCAGCGGCCTCGGGCCACGCGGTGGTGGCGACGCGGATCCAGAGACCCTGACCAGGCTTGATGTGCGATTGCAGCAGTGCGTTCCCGAGGTGCTCGGCGAACACGGCGAGCAACGCCGCCCGGCGCTCGTCCGTCGCCGCCGCAGGCGCGCCCTCGGTGGTGGTGGCCGTGTCGTCAGCCAACGACGATCGGCTCCTGGCGGTCCTGGCCGCCGCGCCAGCGCTCCGCCATGTCCTCGTTGTGGATGCGCTCCTGCAGGAGCACCACCCCTTCAAGCAGCGCCTCGGGGCGGGGCGGGCAACCGGGCACGTAGACGTCGACCGGCACGATCTGGTCGACGCCCTTGGTGACGGAGTAGCTATCCCAGTACGGCCCGCCGCAGTTGGTGCAGCTGCCCATGGAGATGACGTACTTGGGGTCGGGCATCTGCTCGTAGAGGCGCTTGATCGCCGGCACGATCTTGTCGGTGACCGTGCCCGAGATCACCACGAGGTCGGCCTGGCGGGGGCTGGCCGGGAAGGGGATGACGCCGAGGCGCATCACGTCGTAGCGGGGCGACGCGAAGGCGGCGCCCATCTCGATGGCGCAGCACGCCAGGCCCCACTGGTAGGCCCAGATCGAGTACTTGCGACTGAGGTTGAGCAGCTTGGTGAGCGGCTTGGGCATCTTGCCGCTCTCGACGAGGCCCATCAGCCGTGCACGCCCTTGGCTACACCCATCGGAGGACCTTCTTCTTCCAGGCGTAGAGGAGGCCCAGGGCGAGGATCACGATGAAGATCGTCATCTCCACCATGCCGAACCACCCATAGGCGTCGACGCGGGTGGCGAACGGGAAGATGAAGACGGCCTCGACGTCGAACATGACGAAGAGCAGGGCGAAGATGTAGTAGCGCACCTGGCTCTGGCCCCAGCCTGAGCCCACGGGGTCGACGCCCGACTCGTAGTTGATGTACTTCTGCGCCTGCGGGCGGGTGGGACGCAGCAGGCTCCCGAGGCCCAGCAGCAGGCCGACCAGCGCCGCTCCGGTCAGCCCGAAGATGCCCACCGTGAGGTAGTCGCGGAGGAGATCAGAGAAGGACCCGGACACGGCGCGGGAGCCTAGTGAAGGCTCGCGCGAGGGTCCAAGATGGCCGCCGTTTCGGGGCTGGCGGGGGATCAGGCCGCGTCGAAGAGCAGCGACTCCGCCGAGATCGACGAGCCGCCCGGTCCCACGAACGCCATCGTCAGCGTGTGCTCACCGGGGTTGAAGCCGTCCACGGGCAAGTACGAGCAGCGTTGTCCGGGCGCGTCGACGAGATCTGTGAGCTCAGTGCCGTCGGCCTCGCCGCAGACCACCGGCGGGGCGTCGTCGAGCCGGAGCACAGGCGGCCGGGCATCGCTGGGGACGACGATCACAAGCTCTTCATCCAATCCCAACGAGCGCACCGTGCCGTCGGTGGGCGCGGCCGCCGGGACCACTACCTCCATCGCGCCGGCCAGCGCGAACAGCTCCACGTGGGCCACTCCGTCGACCACCCGCACCGGGAAGGCATCGGCCCGATGCTTCGGCTGCCCGTCCACCGTGACCGTGCTGACCAAGGTGACCACGGCGATGGTGCCCTGCTCGTTCGTCAGCAGCGGGGTGACCAGCACCTGATCGGGATCTGCCTTGGCCCAGGTGCCGTAGCCCGCCGCCAACGACCCGAGCTGTTGTGCGAAGGCCGCGGGTGAGCCGAAGTGGGCCTGCGATCCTGCACCCAGCGCCAACCACGCATTCTCGCTGTGGCCGGACCGCAGGTCATCGACCCAGGCCAGGACAGCGGCCGAGGCGGCGGCCTCACCATCGGCCGACATCGTGACGAGGCTGGCGGAGTCGGCCTGGGCGCCATCCACCAGGTCATCTAGCGCGGCCGAGGGCTGCGCCGGGTCGTTCGCAGCGAGCTGCTTCGACCCCGTGCGTGCATCGAGCAAGCTGCCCCCGGCCAGGACCACGACCACCACGGCGGCGGCCGCCAGAGCCACCAGCAGGGCGTTGGAGGTCCGCCGAAGGGAGGCGGGCACCAGGGCGGCGGCCGGATCGGGCTCCAGCAGGAGCGCCGGGCCGGTGTCCGCGGCCGCGGCCCGCGGTGGCTCTCCGGAGACGGTGAGTTCGGGAGCCAAGAGCACCGACGCGCTCTCGACGTCGAGCGCCCGCTCCAGCCGCAGCCAGAAGCCATCGGCGTGATCTGGGATGGGCAGCAGCTGCAGGGCGGTGCCAACGACTCGATCGGGCGGGATGCCGGCGTCGGTCATCGTGCCTCCTGACCGAGGTGCCGGCGCAGCGCGGCGCGTGCCCGGTGCAGCCGGGAGGCGACGGTGCCGGGAGCGACGCCGAGGATCTCGGCCGCCTCGCGGTGGTCGAACCCCTCACCGTCGACGAGCACGACCGTGACGCGCTGATCGACCGGCAGCTCGGCGAGCGCGCTGCGCACGGTCTCGGCGGCGCTGACCACCCGCTCAGGCCCGGGTTGAGCGGAAACCGGTTCGACCGGTTCCTCGGTGGGGAGCGGGTTCCGCTTGCGCTTGCGCAGCTCGTCGATGCTGGCGTTGTAGGTGATGCGGTAGAGCCACGACCCGAAGTCGCTCCCGGGCCGGAACCTCGGCATGGCGCGGAACGCCTTGAGGTAGGCCTCCTGGAGCACGTCGTCCATCCCGTGGCGATCAGCCGTGAGCCGGTAAGCCAGGCTCCGCATCCGGCTGTCGTGGCGCCGGAGCAGCTCCTCGAAGGCAGGTCGATCCCCCAGCCGGGCCAGCTCGACGAGCTCGGCATCGGGAAGCGTGGTGGTGGAGGAGGCTGACATCGGGGCGGTGCCGAGGGTGGGCGGCGGCACAGGGACGGCGGGAGCGGGACGCAGCCGCGCGAGGGTGAAGGCTAGGGGGTGGCACCCCAGCCGCGCACGTCCGGACGACGCCCGGCCCACGGTGGCGGGGGTGTCTCGGGCCGCGGTCGCGACGGTCATCAGTGCACCAGCACCGTGGCGCCGATGGCTGCGACCCCAGAGGACCAGAGAAGGTCCATGGCCGAGTTGGTCAGCCGGACGCAACCGTGGGAGGCAGGATGGGCCGGGATCTCTCCGGACCCGTGGATGGCGACCCCGCCGTAGAAGTACTTGGGTCGGTAGAGGGTGCCGAGCGGGGCCCGGCGCAGGCCGTCGATCTCCCGCTGCACCTGGAAGCGACCCGTCGGCGTGGTGGCCACGGCCGTACCGCCGCTCGGGGCTGCATAGGCCTCACCGTTGCCGGTGGAGGTGTTGAGCACCCAGCGGGTCTGACCAGCCGCCACCACCAGAAGGATCTGGCGGGCGAGGTCGATCTCGAGGTGATCCCCGGCCGGCTCCTGCGGGGCCGGTCGGGTCGCGATGACGATCATCGCCTGGGTGGCCGGTCCGGCCACGCCATCTCTGCCGAGCCCTTCCGCCTTCTGGAAGGCCATCACGGCCTGGCGGGTGAGCTGCCCGTAGTGGCCGTCGGTCGCACCCTGCCAGTAGCCGAGCGCGTCGAGGCGAGCCTGGAGAGCGCCGACCTCGGGGCCTTCGTCGCCGAGCTGGAGCACGCCGTCGGCGTTCGGCCCGGTGGGCAACGTGGTCGATGTGATCGTCGTCGGTGGCGCCGTGGTGGTCGGGGGGGCTGTCGTCGAGGTGCTGCTGCTTGAGGACGTGGTGGGAGCAGGCCGGGCGTCGTCGGTGTCCGTGGTGCTGCGGACCAGCACCACGGTTCCCGCCCCGCCAGCGGACACCACACAGAGGAGGGTCACGACGGTGCCCCGCCAGTGGCGTCGTCGAGCGACAGGTCCGGTCACGACCGGTTCAACGCTCGCGGGCGACGATCCCTTGCATCGTTCACCGCCCGCTCGGCCCGTGGGTGCGCACCTGCCACCTAGGGGACGGCGAGCGGCGGAGCGTCGACGGGCTCGAGCACCAGGATGGGCGTGGCGTCCTTGGCCACCCCGGCGAGGCTGCCGGGAAGGATGCCGGCGCCAAGGGTGACAGCACCGCAGAGCGCCAGCGCGAGAGCGGCCGCGAAGGGGACCGGTATCGACCGCGGCTCGCCAGCGTCCTCGACGGACATGTACATCGACACGATGATCCGCAGGTAGAGAAACGCCGCCACGACGGCGGTGAGCAT
>DAIQBC010000213.1:0-1504 GCA_036781345.1 Acidimicrobiales bacterium
TCGATCACCTCGCCGGTGAGGAAGGTGGCGTCGCCGGTGAAGGCCGGGTTGCGGTACTGCGCCGTGGAGTGCGTGAGCGTGCCCCACTCGCCGGCCCAGGCGGCCACGTAGTCGAGGATCCAGGCGCCCATGGATGCTCCGTATCCGTAGCCGCGTGGCATGCCGACGTGCTGCGCCCACCTGGGTTGAAGATGCCCGCGCGAGGGCCCGTAGTAGGCGCCGTCGGTGAGCTCGGGGTTCACGCGCTCCATGCGGCGGTCGCCCTCGTAGCCCGCCATCTCCTTCGTGTAGCCGAGCGCCTCCGCTCGCACGGTGGTGGGGCCCTTGGCCATCGCCCCCCACGTGGTCATCGGGTAGGCGCGCCACTCGGTGGTGAAGCTGGCCAGGCTGTGCGGGCCGAGCACGTTGCCAGCCAGGTGGTCGCCCACCGCCACGCTGTCGAACAGGCGCTTGTCGTGACCGAGGTGCTGGATCTGGTCGATGAAGGCGAGCTTGCGCTGCTCGAGCTCCTCGAGCTGCTCGTCGGTCCACACCGGCTCCTTGGGCTCGTCGAAGAGCTGCTTCTCCTTCGCCTCGCGCACCTGGTAGCGGATGGCGGTGGAGCGCTGCAGCGCAACCCGCTCACCGCGCTGGTTGATGTAGAGGGTGTCGCCGCGCTGGAAGCACGTGGGGCCGGCAAACTTGGTGTCGGTGACGCGGTAGTCGTAGGGCATCCGGTGGCACACGAGATGATCGCCGGGACGGATGCGCGGTCCGAAGAACCACCAGTCGTCGCCCCCGAAGATCAGGTGCGAGCTTGGGATCTTGCCCACCTGGGCCGGCGAGCACCCGTGGCTCGTGTCGCAGGCGACGGTGAAGGACTGCGGGGCGATGATCTCACCGAAGCGGCTCTCGGCTGCCCAGCGCTCGTCGTAGTGGAGCGGGTTCGGGTAGTGCATGCCCTGCACCCAGCGCCGGATGTCGTTGGTGGCGACGGGCTCCCTGAGCTGGCCGGGCTCCATCGGCACACCCATGTACTGGTCGAGGTCGGACGCATCGAGTGCTGTCATCGGTCTCCACTGAGCTCGAGTCGGGACGCCACGAGGGCGACGAGCTCGGAGTCGCGCACCTTGGTGTCGTGGCCAGTCATGGGAATCTCACCGTCGGCGAAGAACAGCACCCGCTTGGGCACCTTGTAGGCCGCCACTCTGCCTCGTAGGAACCCCTGGATGTCCTCCGCGGTGGCCTCGGCGCCGTCCTTCAGGGTGATGCAGGCCACCACGATCTCGTCGAGGCGGGGGTCGGGCATGCCGATGATGCGGGCCAGCTTCACGGGCGCACAGGCGCGCAGCTCCACCTCGAGCTCGCCCGGCGACACGTTGGCGCCGCCCGTCTTGATCATCTCCGTGCGGCGGCCGGTGAACCGCACGGCGCCATCGTCGTCGATGTAGCCGGCGTCGCCGGTGTGGAAGAAGCCGTCGGCATCGAAGCACTCGGTGGGCGTCATGCCGAGGTAGTGCCGCAT
>DAIQBC010000213.1:1604-4786 GCA_036781345.1 Acidimicrobiales bacterium
AAGGTCTCCTGCATCACCCAGCAGCCGCCGGCCGCCAGCGTGGAGCCCATGGCGGTGTTCAGGCCGGCGGTCCAGAACATCGGAAGCGACGTCCACATGCGGGTGCCCTCGTGGCGGCGGAAGATCTGAGCCTGCACCCAGAACTGCAGCGTCGGAGCGCGATGGTTGTGCAGCACTCCCTTGGGGTGGCTGGTGGTACCCGAGCTGTAGATGATGAGGCCGTCGTCGTCGGGGCTGACGGACGGCAGCGGCTCGGCAGCTCCCGCGCCACTGGCGAGAAACCGGTCCCACGACTTGTCGCCCACCGCGAAGACCTCGCGCAGGTGCAGCTCCGCCACGTCGTCGGCGAACCGGCGCGTGAGGAGGCGGGTTTGCGTGAGCAGCACCTCTGCCTCGCAGTTCGCGAGCATGTAGGCCAGCTCGGGTGGCGGTGAGAAGGTGGAGACCGGAACCGCCACCGCCCCGGCCATGGCGCATCCGAAGAGCGCCGCCACGGCCTCCGGCCGGTTGCCCATGAGGATGGCCACCCGCGCTCCCCGCGGCACCTCGTGGGCGACGAGCGCCCGGGCGACGCGTCGGGCCTGCGAGCAGAGCTCACCGTAGGTCCAACGGGCGGTGGTACCGCCCTGCAGCGGATCATCGAACACCAGCGCCTCGTGGTCGGCGAAGCGGAGGCCGACCTCTTCGAGGAAGTCGCCCATCGTGAGGGCGCCGATGCCGGGGAAGCCGTCGAGGGGCGGGCCGTGCAGCGTGGTCATGCCACTGCACTCCCGCCGTGGGGGAACAGGCCGTCGAAGCCGTCCCGTTCGACGACGGCGGCCAGCTCGGCGACCGTGCGCTCGGCACTGCACGGCAGCCGCAGCGCCGGCTGCACGTGGCGAGCCAGCACGGAGATGTCGTACTCGTCGCACACGCCGGCGGCGCCGTGGAGCTGCTGGCCGGTGCGCAGCACGGAGCGGGCCACGTCGAGGGCGTGCACGCGCAGCGCCAGCACGTCGGCGAGCGCGGTGGTGGGGGCGTCAGCCAGCCGCCACAGCGTGAAGTGCGCCAGCTCCCGCAGCCCGGCCACGGCCACTGCGGCATCAGCCAGCTGGAACTGCACGGCTTGGAAGGCCGCCAGCGGCTTGCCGAACTGCATGCGGGTGCGCACATGGTCGACGGCCAGCTCCACCGCCCGGTCGGCGGTGCCGAGCACGTGCCAGGCCGTGAGGGTGAGGTGCAGGGCCACGTCGTCGCGTGCGGGCGGCAATGCATCGCCCGCCTGCAGGTCGGCCACGAACGGACCGAGTCGAGAGCCGAGGGCAGCCCCGTCGGAGCTGGCGGTGGTCGCGGTACCGTCGAGGGTGGCGACCCGCCAGCCCCCGAACAGGTCGCCGTGGTCGACCCGGCAGTGCGTGTCGGGCACCACCGCGAACGGGAGGCCGGAGCCGTCGCGCAGGAGCACCGACGGCAGCGGATAGGGGAGCGCGACGCGGCCGGCGGCCTCGCAGAGCGCGGCGGCGGCCGCGAGGGTGTCGGGATCGGCGCGGGGGTCGAGCTCGTCGATGCCGAGGGCCACCATCGCCTCGGCCACCTCGCCGGCGCGGAGGCTCGGCGTCTCCTCGGCTCGACGGGCGGCGTCGACCCCGCCGAGGGCGGCAAAGGCGCGGCTGGCGCTGGCGCCGAACTCGACCGCCTCCTCGGGCAGCACCGGGTTCACGAGCGGCCGCCGAGCAGGGCCTTCGACACGATCATGCGCTGCACCTCGATGGTGCCCGAGGCGACCGTGGCCGCCTGTGCGTAGCGCCAGTGGTCCTCGATGGCGCCGTGCAGCGGAGCCGTGGCGCCGCTGTCGAGGCTTTCGTGGTCGATGGCCTGGAACAGGAGCTCGGCCACCTGCTGGTCGCATTGCGTGACGGCGATGCGGGCCGCGCTGGCCATGACGTCGGGCGGCTCGCCGGTCTCCTGAGCGCGGACGGTCCGGTAGGCGAGCAGACGGGCCACCCGCACCTGGATCAGCGCCCGGGCCCACTGGGTGTGCAGGGCGGGCGGCAGGTGGTCCCACACGGGGGCCAGCTCACGACCGAGCGCCGAGAGCAGCCGCTCGCAGCGGGCGTAGCGGGCGATGCCCACGCGCTCGTGCGCGAGCGCGCGTCGGATCACCGCCCATCCCTCGCCCACGCCACCGAGCACCGCGTCGGCACCGGCGGGCACGTCGTCGAAGAACACCTCGTTGAGGTGGTGGGGCCCGAGCATGCTCTTGATGGGTCGCACGGTGATCCCGGGGGCATCCATGGGCACCAGGAACATGGTGATCCCCTCGTGGCGCTGCCCCTCGCCGACTCGGGCGGCCAGCACGCACCACTGGGCCATCCCGGCGTAGGACGTCCAGATCTTCTGACCGGTGATGCGCCAGCCGTCGCCGTCGGGAGTGGCGCGCGTGCTGAGGGCGGCCAGGTCGGAGCCCGCGTCGGGCTCGCTGAACCCCTGGCACCAGATCACCTCGCCGGCGGCGATGGCGGCCAGGTGCTGGCGCTTCTGCTCCTCGGTGCCGAAGGCCATGATGGCCGGACCCACCCAGTTGAGCCCCATGTACTGCGCCCCGCGAGGCTCGTGGTGCGCCCACATCTCCTCCCGCACCACCGTCTGCTCCCACACCGAACCACCCGCACCGCCGTACTCGGTGGGCCAGGCCACGGTGAGCAGGCCCTCGTCGGCCAGGGTCTTGCAGAACCGCTGCGCCATGTCGAGATCGGCAGGGTCGTCGCTGAAGGCGCCCAGGTAGCCCTCTGGGATGTGGGCGGCGATCAGCGCCCGGAGCCGGGTCCGCAGCTCGGCCGCTGGCTCGCCGAGGTCGAAGTCCATCGGTCTCCCCTTCTCAACCTGACGCGCACGTTAGTCGCGTAGTGTCGGAGCGATGCAGCCCGCGTCGGTGGCCCGCGTCTTCGACCTGGTCCTGGCGGAGGACCCCGGGCGCGAGGCCCTCGTCACCCGTACGCGCCGGCTGTCCTACGCCGAGCTCGACGCCCTGGCCGACCGCGCGGCGCACGCCTTGCGCGGCCTCGGGGTGGGGCCCGGTGACCGGGTGGCGGCGTCGCTGCCCAACGAGGCCGATGTGGTGGTGGCCTTCCATGGCACCATGCGCCTCGGGGCGGTGTGGGTGGGCGTCAACCGCGCCTTGGCGCCACCCGAGAAGGCCTTCA
>DAIQBC010000214.1:0-4768 GCA_036781345.1 Acidimicrobiales bacterium
CGCCGCCACCGCCCGCCTCGCCGCCACCGCGGTGCCCGTGCCCGACGCCGTGCTCGACCGCCTGGCTGCCATCTGCGCCATCTCCGCCGACGGCGACGTCGTGGGCGAGGCCAGCCGAGACTGGTGGCCGCTGGCCATGATCTGGGCCCTCGACGGCCAGGTGGCCGCGCGGGCCGCCGCCGTGGTGTCACCCACGTCCGCCGACGAGGTCAGCGCCGTCCTCGCAGTGTGCAACGAGGCACGGATCCCCGTGACCGCCGCGGCCGGGCGCAGCGGCGTGTGCGGCGCATCGGTGCCAGTGCACGGCGGTGTCGTCCTCGACCTCTGCGGGCTCACCGGCATCGTCGACGTCGACCCGACCTCGCTCGTGCTCGACGTGGCGCCCGGGACCTTCGGCGACCACCTCGAGCACGAGCTGCGCCGCGAGCACGGGCTGACGCTCGGCCACTGGCCACAGTCGGTGGCCCTGTCGACCGTGGGCGGCTGGCTGGCCTGCCGGTCGGCAGGCCAGCTGTCGACCCGCTACGGCAAGATCGAGGACATGGTCCTGGGCCTCGACGTGGCCTTGGCCGACGGCCGCCAGATCTCCACCGGCGGCGCCCCGCGTGCCGCGGTGGGCCCCGATCTCAACCAGCTCTTCGTGGGCTCCGAGGGCACCCTCGGCATCATCACGGGGGCCCGCCTGCGCCTCCATCCCGCCCCCACCCACGAGCGCCGGGCGGCCTATGGCTTCGCGTCGTTCGAGGACGGCATGGACGCCATGCGGCGCGTCCTGCAGCGCGGCGCCACACCCGCGGTCCTGCGCCTCTACGACCCCACCGAGGCCGACCGCACGTACAAGACCGGTGGGCGGGCGCTGCTGCTCGTGCTCGACGAGGGCGATCCCACCATGGTCGACACCACGATGGAGCTGGTGGCTGAGATCTGCGCCACCGGCCACCCCGAAGACGTGGCCCATGTGGGCCATTGGCTGGAGCACCGCAACGACGTCGCCGCACTGGAGGCCCTCATCGGCCGCGGCTACGTGGTCGACACCATGGAGGTGGTGGGTCGTTGGCGGGACCTCCCCGCCATCTACCTAGCCACCACCGCAGCTCTCAACGGCGTGGCGGGCACGATCGCCGCGTCGGCCCACCAGTCGCACAGCTACACCGACGGCGGCTGCCTCTACTTCACCTTCGCCGCCCAGGTGGAGCCTGACGATCGGGATCGCTACTACCGAGCGGTGTGGGACGCCGGCACCGGTGCCGTGCTCGCCTCCGGTGGGGCGCTGTCGCACCACCACGGCGTCGGGCTCAACCGGAGCCGCTTCGTCGCCGAGGCGCTGGGCCCAGCCTTCGACGTGCTGGTGGCCACCAAGGCGGCCCTCGACCCCAACGGCATCCTGAACCCCGGCAAGCTCGGCCTCCCCTCGCCCTTCGGGCCGGCGGGATACTGACGGCAGCCCGGTAGCGCGCCGTGAGCATCCTCGTCATCGACATCGGCACCTCGGGCTTGCGGGCCGCCGTGGTGCGCCCCGATGCCACCGTCGCCGCCGAGCAGCACCGCGAGCTGCTCCCGTCGTCGCCCGAACCCGGCTTGGTGGAGTTCGACGCCACCGCGATGGCCGCCCTCGCCCTCGAGGTGGCTCGCGGCGTGCTGGCCAAGGCGGGGCCTGTCGACGCGGTCGGGATCACCAACCAGCGGGCGTCCACCATCGTGTGGGATCGCGCCACCGGCCAGCCCGTGGGCCCAGGGATCGGCTGGCAGGACCTCCGCACTGCGGGCACCTGCCTCGTGCTCCAGGCCGACGGGATCCGAGTGGCGCCGAACGCGTCGGCCACCAAGGCCGCCTGGCTCCTCGACGCGGCCGACCCCGACCGGACCCGGGACCTGTGCATCGGCACGGTGGACAGCTGGCTCACCTGGCACCTCACCGAGGGCGCCGTGCACGTCACCGACGTCACGAACGCCGCCGTCACCGGCCTGCTGCGGGGCGACGCCACCGACTGGGACGACCGGGTCCTCGACGCCCTGCGCATCCCGCGGGCCGCGCTCCCCCGCGTGGTCGACACGTCCGGGATCGTGGGCCAGGCCATCGTGCTCGACGGGGCGCCCCCGATCACCGCCCTCGTGGGCGACCAGCAGTCCAGCCTGGTGGGGCAGGGCGGGGTGCGGCCAGGGTTGGCCAAGATCACCTTCGGCACCGGCGGCATGCTCGACCTGCACCTGGGCGAGGAGCGCCCGCGCTTCGACCGGCAGGGCACCGCCGGCTGCTTCCCGATCGTGGCGTGGCGACGTCATGGCATCACCACCTGGGGCGTGGAGGCGATCATGCTGTCGGCCGGCTCGAACGTGGAGTGGCTGCGCGACGACATCGGCATCATCGCCACTGCGGCCGAGAGCCACGACGTGGCCAGCCAGTGCGAGACCACCGACGGCGTCGTCTACGTGCCCGCCTTGCTCGGCCTCGGCACGCCGCGCTGGGACTACGGCGCCCGCGGCACGCTGCTCGGGCTCACCCGGGGCAGCGAGCGCCCGCAGATCGTGCGCGCCGTCCTCGAGGGCGTCGCCCAGCGCGGCGCCGACCTCGTGGACGCCGCCGAGACCGACACGGGCCTCTCCATCCCCTCGCTGCGCGTCGACGGCGGGATGTCCGAGAACCCCACCTTCGTGCAGGCCCTCGCCGATGCGGCGCAGCGCCCCGTGGAGGTGTCCCCAGTGAAGGAGGCCACCACCCTCGGGGCCGCGTTCCTCGCGGGCCTCGCCGTGGGCACCTGGGCCAGCTGGGACGACATCGCCGCCACGTGGGCACCGAGGCGCACGGTCGAGCCGGGGGCGCCGCTCGACCGGGAGCGCTGGGGCCGGGCCTGCGAGCGGGCCGCGGGCTGGATCCCGGAGCTGTCGTCGCTCTCGTTCTAGGTTGTACAGCCTGCCTATCACCAAAGATCAGGGGTCCTCGCGCCATCCCGGCGGTGAGTCGGCGCCGAACAGCCGCCGATGTTCACCTCCACCCGACCCCTCTTCGCCTGCCTGGCCCTCCTGGGCCTGCTCGGCCTCAGCGCCTGCGGTGACACCAACGGTGACTCCGCCGGCGACGCGACGACCACGACCATCGCCGGCGATGGCGGGGGTGAGGCGATCGGCGAGGCGGTCGACTGCTCCGGCGCCGCCGGTGAGACCGTCACCGTCGACATCGGCGACTTCGTGTTCGACCCTGCCACCGTCACGGTCAACGGCTGCGACGAGATCGTGTGGTCGAACACCCACGATCAGGCGCACACCTCCACCGGCAACAGCGGGTTCAGCTGGAGCACCGGCAACATCGCCCCCGGCGAGAAGGCCGACCCCGTCGTCTTCGACACCCGGGGCAGCTTCACCTACATCTGCGCCCTCCACCCCTTCATGAAGGGCACGGTCAAGGTCTCGTGACCTCCCGGCGCCTCGGTTCTCCCCCCATCCACCAGCTCACCCAACCAACAGGAGGTAACGGCGTGCAGATCAGCGCCAAGGAGCTCCGTCATCTGGCCAACGAGGTCGATGACATGCACCACGAAGCCATGCGGAACTTCAGGGAGGAGGCATGCGAGCTCCACCTGGACGCCGCTCGCGGCGCCCGCCGTACCTTCATGAAGAAGACCGGTCTCGCCGCTGTCGGGGGCACCCTGCTCACCGCTGGCGGCGGGCTCGCCCCCTTCACCCGCCTCGGCGGCCTGGCCGCCGCCCAAGACGCGCTCACCGACACGGTGATCGCCGGCTACGCCCAGAGCATCGAGCTGGCGGCGGTGGCCGCCTACACCGCCGCCGCCCCGAAGCTCTCCGGTGACGTGCTGGCCGTGGCGACGATGTTCGCCGGGCACCACCAGGACCACGCCGACGCCTTCGGTGCCGTGGCGGGCGACGACGCCCGCCCCGAGGCCAACGCCAAGCTGGTCGCCCTGGTGCAGCCGACCCTTGACGCCGTGGGCGCCGCTGATGCCAGCGACGAGCTCACGGGCCAGATCCTCGGCTTCGCCAAGGGCGTGGAGAACCAGGCGGCGTACACCTACGCCGCCGCCCTCACCCTTCTGAAGGACCCGGCCTACGCCGCCGCCACCTCCACCATCCTCCCCATCGAGGCCCAGCACGCCACCGTGCTCTCCCTCGCCCTGGGGGAGGACGCCACGAAGTGGTTCCCCACCGAGGCCTTCGAGTCCGCCGCCCTCGGCGACGGCACGGATCCCCTCAAGGGCTTCGACCCCGCCGTCTTCGCCTGACCCCGACGCACACTGACACGAGAGGACAACACGAACATGGATCTCAACCGTGACGAGCTGCGTCGAGAGCTGACGGCGATCGACGCAGACAACAAGGCGATCATGCCCAAGTGGTATGACGCCCTCCGCCAGATCGTCGGCGGCGGCAGCACGATGTCGACCGACGAGAAGGCCGCCCTCCTGGGCGTGCCCGCTCCCGGCCGCCGGCAGTTCTTCAAGATCGGCGGGGCCACGATCATGGGCGCCGCCGTCCTGGCCGCCTGCGGCAGCGACGACGACAGCAGTGGCGGTACGACGACCACTGCCGGAAGCGGTGGCACCACCACCACGACCGAGGCCGCCGGGGGCATGGACCTCCCGCTGGCCCGCACTGCGGCCTCGCTCGAGAAGCTGGCCGTGGACACCTACCAGACCGGGATCGACTCCGGCCTGGTGACCACGGCGGCCATCGCCTCCGCGGCCACGCTCTTCCAGGAGCACCACCAGGCCCACCTCGACGCCCTCAACGGCGCCATCAAGAGCCTGGGCGGCGA
>DAIQBC010000215.1:0-4752 GCA_036781345.1 Acidimicrobiales bacterium
TGATGTTCCCGGAGCTCGAGCACCTGGGCGTCGACCTCATCCTCCCCGACTTCACCTGGCTGCGCGAGAACGCCCACCGGGTGATCGGGTGCATCGCCACCCACGGCCACGAGGACCACGTCGGAGGCCTCTCCTACCTGCTGCGCGAGCTGTCGTTCCCGATCTACGGGTCGGCGCTCACCCTCGGCCTGGCCAAGAACCGCATCGAGGAGGCGGGGCTGCTGGGCAACACCACGCTGATCCCGGTCACCGATGGCGAGCGCCGCCAGATCGGTCCCTTCGACGTGGAGTTCATCCCCGTCACCCACTCCGTGCCGCACGGCTTCGCCACCGCGTTCCACACGCCCCAGGGCGTGATCATGCACACCGGCGACTGGAAGCTCGACCTCACCCCGGTCGACGGCCGCATGACCGACCTCGCCCGCATGGGCTCGATCGCCTACGAGCAGGGCGTGCGCCTCCTGATGGGCGACTCCACCAACGCCGATGCCCACGGCCACTCCCGCAGCGAGAAGACCGTGGGCGCGGCGCTCTACGACCTCTTCCACGAGCACGAGGGCCGGCGCATCGTCATCGCCTGCTTCGCCAGCCACGTGCACCGCGTGCAGCAGATCGCAGATGCCGCCATCGCCTTCAACCGCAAGGTGGCCACCCTCGGCCTGTCGATGAAGAAGAACATGCGCCTGGCGCGGGAGATGGGGCTGCTCCACATCCCCGAGTCGTCGATCGTCGACATCGAGTCGATCGACGGCCTGCCCGATGGCGACGTCTGCGTGATCTCCACCGGCAGCCAGGGCGAGCCGATGTCGGCGCTCACCCGCATGGCCAACAGCGAGAACCGCTGGCTCACCATCGGCAAGGGCGACACCGTGATCCTCTCGTCGCACCCGATCCCCGGCAACGAGATGAGCGTGAGCAAGGTCATCGACGGGCTCGTGCGCCTCGGCGCCAAGGTCGTGCACTCCGGCATCGAGGACGTCCACGCCACCGGCCACGCCAAGCAGGAGGAGATCAAGACCCTGCTGTCCATCGTGGAGCCGCAGTGGTTCGTGCCCGTGCACGGCGAGTACCGCCACCTCGTGCACCACGCCGAGCTGGCCCAGACGATGGGCGTGCCTGGGGAGCGCACGATCATCTGCGCCGACGGCGACCAGATCACCGTCGACGACGACGGCATCCGGATCACCGGCCAGGTGCCCGCCGGCTACCTGTACGTCGACGGCATCGTCGGCGACGTGGGCCAGGGAGTGCTGCGCGACCGGCGAGTGCTGGCCGAGGAGGGCGTCGTCGTCGTCGTGGTCACCGTGGCTCTGGCCGACGGCGCGATCCTCACCGGGCCCGAGGTGATCACGAGGGGTTGGGTGTATGCGCCGGAGGCGGAAGCGCTCCTCGACGAATGCGCCGACGTGGTGCGGCAGGCCCTGAAGGATGTCTTCGGTGAGACCAAGACCCCCGACATCGACACCCTCCAGCGAGCCGTGCGGAAGGCGGCCGGCCGCTTCGTCAACGACCGCACCAAGCGCAAGCCGATGATCGTTCCCGTGGTGATGGAGGCGTAGGTGGTGGATTCCCCCCCGATTCGGCCGTGGCCCCAGCCGCGACCCGCCTGCGCAGCGCCGTGACCCGAACGACCGCCTTCCGCCGATTTCTCCCGACCGGCACCGCCGGGGCGACGGGCCGCCAACGCAGGAGCGCCCATCGGCTCGACGAGGTCCGGTCACGCCACCCCAAGCTCTGGCAGGCGCTGGTGGCCGACACGAGGATCACATGCGCCTATCGCGGCGAGCGCTTCCACTTCCGCTCCAGTGCGGACGCGCTGTGCCAGTGCCTTCGCCTCATGGCGGTCTCAGATGCCTTCCTTGCCCAGGCGGCCTACCGCCTCAAAGCCCGGTTGCAGGCCCTTGGGGTGCCGGGGCTTCCTCGGCTGGCGCACCGAGCCGCGATGGTGATCGGGCAGGTCGCGATCGGCGATCTGGTGGTCGTAGCGCCGGGTCTCTACCTCCTCCATGGCCAGGTGGCGATCGACGGCTTCACCGAGATCGGGCCCGGCACGCTGATCGCGCCGTTCGTGACCATCGGGTCCTGCCACGGGAGCGTTGGTGGAGCGATCATCGGCTCGGGTGTCTCCGTTGGCACTGGCGCTGTGCTCCGCAACGTGCGTGTCGGCGACGGAGCCAGGATCGGAGCCAACGCCGTGATCATCGAGGATGTCCCAGCGGGTGCGACGGCAACCGGTGTGCCCGCCACCATGCGCCCCCGACAAAGCGTTCCCCTGGTGACGGAGGCGTAGTGCTGCGTGGCGGGCTGCGCTAGGGCCGACCGGCGGACCGCGGGCATGCCTCCTGGTCATCGATCACTCCCAGCGTCTAGTGCCACTCCGGGGCGACAGCAACTCGCCGGGTCCTGCCTCTCCTCGTGATCGAGACGGCATGCTGCTGGAGTGCCCGAGCTGCCCGAGGTGGAGACCGTGCGGCGCCAGATCGAGCCCCTGGTGGTCGGTCGGCACATCACGGAGGCGTGGGGACACCCATCAGGGAAGTTCTCCTCGGCGCCACTCGCGGTGGGGGCGGCGATCGAGAGGGTGGGGCGCCGAGGGAAGTACCTGCTCCTGCCGCTCGACGACGAGCGCGAGCTGATCGTGCACCTCGGCATGACCGGCCTGCTCCGGATCCGGCCCGGCCAGCTCGACCCCTACGTGCGGGCATGGTGGGCGCTCGACGACGGGCAGGTGCTCGAGCTGCGCGACGTTCGTCGCTTCGGCCGGGTGGCGGTGGTGCCGGCGGGGGAGCACGGCTCGATGCCGACGCTCGCCGCCCAGGGCCCTGAGCCCTGGGACCCCGCTCTCGACGACGGCGGGCTCTGGCGGAACCTCAAGCGGAGCCGCGCCCACATCAAGACGCAGCTGCTCTCGCAGCGGCCCCTTGCGGGCGTGGGCAACATCTACGCGGACGAGGCCCTGTGGCGGTCCGGCGTCCACCCGGCCCGCCGCACCATCACTCGTCGGGAGGCCGATGCCCTGCTGGCCGAGCTGCGTCGCGTCCTGGAGCAAGGGATCGCCAACGGCGGCACGACCCTCCGCGACTACCGCGCCCCCGACGGCGAGCCAGGGCGCAACCAGCTCGAGCTGGGCTGTTACGGCCGGGCCGGCGAGCCGTGTTCTCGCTGCGGCTCGGAGCTGCGCCGCAGCGTCATCGACGCGCGGGGCACGACGCACTGCCCCTCGTGTCAGCCCCGGCGGTGACGGCCGGGCCCGCCCGGCTCAGCCGTGCTGCCAGATGCGGTTGCGCAGAGCGCGGCTGCCCTCGAGGGCCACACCGTCGAGGGCAGCCATGTCGGCGGCGGTGAGCTCCCAGCCGAGGGCGCCGGCGTTCTCCACCGCCTGCTGGCGGTTCTTCGCACCGGGGATCGGCACCGCGCCCTTCTGGATCAGCCACCGCAGCGCCACCTGGCTCGGGGTGCGGCCATCGTGGTGGGCCCCGATGCGACGAAGCTCGGCCACGACCGTTTCGACCTGTGCCATCGGGTGGGCGGAGAACGTGCGGCTGCCCGGCGGCGGGTTGGCGGCCGAGTACTTGCCGGTCAACCGGCCCTGCCCGATCGGTGAGTAGGCGAGGGGGATCACCCCGAGCCGCTGGCACGCGGCGATGAGCCCGCCCGTCTCGGGCCCTCGGCGCAGCAGCGAGTACTCGATCTGGTTCGATGCCAGGGCCACGCCGTTGGCCCGCAGGTGGTCATGGATCGCGGTCGTCTCCCGAGCCGAGTAGTTCGACACGCCGACCGCGTCGACGAGTCCTTCCGCGTGCACCGCCGCGAGGGCTTCGGCCAGCACCTTCTTGCTGCGCAGGCTGATCGGCCCATGGATCTGGTAGAGGTCCACCCGCTCGACGCCCAGCCGGTCGATCGAGGCCAGCAGCGCCGCCCGCAGCGCGCCCTTCACGTTGAGCTTCTGGGGGAGTGGCAGGAACTTCGTGGCGATCACCAACGAAGCACGGCGATCCGGCTCGGCCGCGAGCAGCCGTCCGATGATCCGCTCGCTCTCGCCGTCCCCGTAGACCTCGGCGGTGTCGAACAGCGTGATGCCTCCGTCGAGCGACGCGTCCCATGCCTCGCGGATGGTCGTCTCGGTCAGGTCGGTGTCGTAGCCGCCCATGCCCCAGACCTTCTTGTCGCCCCAGGCCCAGGTGCCCAGCCCGAGCGGGGCGGTGGGGGTGGCGCAGCCAGGGAAGGTGACGTCGTTGGTGCCCATGCGGCGACGCTAGGCGGACCGCGGCGGCGAGGTCGGCCGGGAGGACGTGTTTCCACTGTGGCTGGTGGGGCTGCTGGTAGGTTTGTGGGCACTGTGGCTACCACCCAACGGCCCCGCAGCGGGGCGACCAAGCGCGCGCCCGCCAGGAAGAAGTCGCCTCCGCCGCCGACCTTCGTCGACCGGTTGATCAGCGGGCTGGCCGCAGCGCTGGGAGGCCATGCCAGCGACCTGGTGGGGCTGCTGTGCCTGGCGGTCGGCGTGGTGGCCGGCATGGGTGTGTATGCCGACTCGGCCGGCCCGGTGGGCCGCGCCCTCGACACCAGCATCGGTACCGCGGTGGGCTGGGGCCGGATCCTTGTTCCCCTGGCCCTGGTGGCCACCGGCGTCCTGCTCGTGCGAGGGGTTCGGCCTGTGGACGACGGCGAACCAGACGCCGCGCCGCGCGATCACCTCTGGGTGGGCGGGTTGATGGTCGCGGTGGCGGGATGCGGTCTCCTGCAGCTCGT
>DAIQBC010000216.1:0-4716 GCA_036781345.1 Acidimicrobiales bacterium
CCGGCCCAGGTGCCGACCACGTCGGCCTCGGTGAGCGGCTCCCGCACGGAGAAGTTGATGGCCTTCAGCAGGTAGGCGACATCCTCTGCGGTGCACTGCGGGTCATCGAGGCCACCGTCGTAGTCGGTGTCGGTGGTGCCGATGTAGGTGAGCTCGTAGCCGCCGTCGTCGGTCGGGAGCCACGGCACGACGAAGACGCTCCGCTTGTCCTTCGGCACCGGCACGACCACCGCGATGTCGTTCCGGACCTTCGCCCACGGCACCGTGATGTGGATGCCCTTGGCCGGCCGGATGCTGTCGGGGTCGCCGCCCTCGTCGAGTGAGCGCACGGTGTCGCTCCACACCCCGGCGGCGTTGACGACCGATCGGGCCCGGACCTCGATCCGGCGGCCGTCGGCCTCCACCACCACACCGGCGGTGCGACCGCCCTCGTGGAGCAGCTCGACCACCCCGGCGTGGTTGGCCACGACCGCGCCGTGGTCGAGGGCCGCGGTTCGAACGATGGCGAGAGTGAGGCGGGCGTCGTCGGCAGCGGCGTCGTAGTAGAGGTAGGCGCCGGCCAGTCGCTCCTCGGGGAGGGTGGGCATGTGGGCCACGGCCTGGGCCTTCTTCAGGCGCTTGTGCAGCTTGCCGATGCGGGCGCCGCCGGTGAGGTCGTACATCCACATCGCGCTGCCCAGGGCGCGGGCGACCTTGGCGTTGATGAGTCCGTCCCTGGAGAAGATCGGGATGAGGAACGGCAGCAGGCGCACGAGGTGGGGTGCGTTGTGCCGCAGCCGCTGCCGTTCGCGCAGTGCCTCGTAGACGAGGCGCACGTCACCGTTCTGCAAGTAGCGCAGGCCGCCGTGCACGAGCTTCGAGCTCTTCGAGGACGTGCCGCTGGCGAAGTCGTCACGCTCCACGAGGGCGGTGCGCAGGCCCCGTGACGCGGCATCCAGGGCCACCCCGGCGCCGGTGATCCCGCCACCGATGACGAGCACGTCGAACGTGGTGTCAGCGAGCTGGTGCAGCGAGCGGCTGCGATCGAAGGAGCCGAGGGTCATGGGTCAGCCGCAGCCGCAGGTCCCACCGCAGCACCCGCCGCCACCACCGCCACGCGGCCCGCTCGGGGTCGCGCCACCGCTCGCGCTGGCGAACACCGACAGCAGCCGGGTCGTGTCGGCGTGACCCCTCGGGCAGTGGGCGGGCGCGTCCGCCTCCGCCATCGCCCGCCGCTCCTCGAAGGTGGCGCCGCACGCACGGCACCGGAACTCGTAGGTCGCCACGAATCCGACGCTAGTTCCGGGGACGCGGTCCGATCAGATCGATCCTGCCGCGACCCCGCACGGCGTCGCGGCGCGAGTCCGAACCGTCGACCCGGTGTGAACCAGACAACAATCGTTGTTGGAAAGCAGATCGTGCCGATAGGGTCAGGTCGTGAAGTCGGCCGACCAGCTCACCGAGCAGTTCCGGGCCAACGGCCTCAAGGTCACGCCGCAGCGGCTGTCGATCTTCCGGGCTGTCAGCGGCTCGGCGGCGCACCCCACCGCGGAGTCGGTCTATGCGGCGGTCAGCGCCGAGATGCCCACCATCTCCTTGCGCACCGTGTACCAGACGCTCAACGACCTCGCCGCCATGGGTGAGCTCCAGGCCCTCGACGTGGGGACCGGCTCCACCCGGTTCGACCCCAACCTCGAGCCCCACCACCATCTCGTCTGCACCGACTGCGGCCGCATCGTCGACGTCCACGGCGAGCTCCCCTCGGTCGCGGTGCCATCGGGCGGCGAGGCGGACGGCTTCGAGGTCACCGCCACCGAGATCGTCTTCCGGGGCCGGTGCGGCACCTGCCGCTCCACCCCATCCAAGTCCCCACAACACCAAGGAGGCGCACACGCACATGGCTGAGCTCAAGGGAAGCAAGACAGAGCAGAACCTCAAGGAGGCCTTCGCCGGCGAGAGCCAGGCGAACCGTCGCTACCTCTACTTCGCCCAGAAGGCCGACGTCGAGGGCCATCCCGACGTGGCGGCGCTGTTCCGCTCGGTCGCGGAGGGCGAGACAGGTCACGCCTTCGGGCACTTCGACTTCCTCGCGGAGGTGGGCGATCCCGCCACGGGCGAGCCGGTCGGCTCCACCCAGGACAACCTCAAGTCGTCCATCGCCGGTGAGACCTACGAGTACACCGAGATGTACCCCGGCTTCTCCAAGACCGCCCGCGAGGAGGGCTTCGAGGAGGTCGCCGAGTGGCTCGAGACGCTGGCCCGGGCGGAGAAGAGTCACGCGGGCAAGTTCACCAAGGCGCTCGAGAGCATCTGAGTCCGCGGGAGGGGGTGCACGACGCGCCCCCTCCCTTCACCCCCCGAGGTCCCCATGAAGCTGGCCCTGTCCGACATCGCCGACCTGCGTGCGTACGAGCGTGAGCGGGAGGAGTTCAGGCGGCACGTCATCGAGCTGAAGAAGCGCCGACGGGTGCACCTCGGCACGATCCTCACGGTCGTCTTCGAGAACCGCGACACGATGCGCTTCCAGATCCAGGAGATGGCCAGGGTCGAGAAGCTCATCACCGACGAGGCCATCCAGGCGGAGCTCGACACCTACAACCCGCTCATCCCGTCCGCGGGGCAGCTGAGCGCCACGGTCTTCCTCGAGCTCACGTCCGACGAGCAGCTGCGTGAGTGGCTGCCCAAGCTGGTCGGCATCGAGCGGTCGCTCGTGCTCCGGGCCGGACAGGGCGATGACGTGGTGGAGGTGCGGGCGGCACCCGAAGTCGGGCACGAGGCCCAGCTGACCAGGGAGGAGACCACGGCGTCGGTGCACTACGTGCGCTGGGAGCTGACGCCCGCGGAGGTCTCGGCGGTGGAGCAGGGTCCCGTGTCCCTCGTGGTCGACCACCCCGCCTACTGCGAGGCCACCCGGCTGCTGCCGTCTGCGGTGGCGGAGCTCCTCGCTGACCTGCGCGGCTGACAGCGGTGGGGTCCTGCCGACCGGTTTGCATCGGCTCGGCCGCGGCGCGGAGACTGCGCTCTGTCCCGCCCCCCGACACGAAGAGCTGCCCCCCGACCCATGGAACTCCTTTGGCGCCGCCACTCCGCCTGCCGTGGACTGGACCCAGAGATCTTCTTCCCGGCCACCGACGAGGACGCTGTGGTTGCGAAGATCGTCTGCCACGAGTGCTCTGTGCAGGAGACCTGTCTCGAGTTCGCCCTGCAGGGGCGGGAGCGGGAAGGCATCTGGGGCGGAGCCACCGAGAAGGAGCGTCGGCGGATCCTCCGTCAACGCCGACGAGCTTCCTGACGCAGCAGCACTAGGTTCCCCCCATGGCTGACGTCGGCTTCGCCGCCCACGGTGGTTGGCCGGTGGTGCTGGGCACCTTGCTGGAGGGCCGCGACCTCGGGGCGGCGGCGGCCCGTGCCGCCATGGCGGAGATCCTCGAGGGGGCGGCCAGCCCGGCCCAGATCGCGGCCTTCGTGGTGGCGCTGCGGATGAAGGGCGAGACCATCCCGGAGCTGGTGGGCATGGTCGACGCCATGCTCGAGGCCTCCACCCGGGTCAACATCGACACGTCGGGCCCAGTCATCGACGTGGTGGGCACCGGCGGGGACCGCGCCCATACGATCAACGTGAGCACCCTCTCCGCCCTGGTGGTGGCGGGCGCTGGTGGGCGGGTGTGCAAGCACGGCAACCGGGCGGCCTCGTCGGCGTGCGGCGCCGCCGACCTGCTCGAGGCCCTCGACGTGGCCATCGAGCTCGGTCCCGACGGCGTGGCCCGCTGCGTGGCGGACGCTGGGATCGGCTTCTGCTTCGCACCGCGGTACCACCCTGCTATGCGGCACGCGGGGCCGTCGCGACGGGATCTCGGCATCCCCACCGCCTTCAACATCCTGGGGCCGCTCTCGAACCCCGCCCGGGTCCGCCGCTACCTCATCGGCGTGGCCGACCTCCGGATGGCCGAGCGCATGGCGGGTGTGCTGCGGGCCAAGGGAGCGGAGCGGGCACTCATCGTCCACGGCGGCGACGGGCTCGACGAGCTGACCACCACCGGGCCCTCCACCGTGGTGGAGCTGCGGGACGGGGTCGTGACGACGTGGGAGGTGCATCCGGAGGCACTGGGCCTGCGGCTCGCCGACCGGGAGGATCTCGTGGGTGGCGACGCGGCCGTGAACGCCGACCTGGCCCGGCGGGTGCTGGCCGGCGAGCATGGTGCCCATCGCGACATCGTCAGCCTGAACGCGGGGGCCGGGCTGGTGGTGGCGGGGGTCGTCGGCGATCTGCCGGCCGGCATCGAGGCGGCCCGGGAAGCGCTCGACTCCGGGGCAGCCGTGGCCGCCCTGGCCAGGCTGGTCGAGGTGTCCCAGGAGGAGGCCGCAGCCGAGCGGTCAGCCGTGGACAGGCACCAATAACGTCCGTTATCCTCAGCCGGGAATGACTGAGCCCGCGCCGCTGCTCGACCTCGCCCCGCTGGCGGTCGATCCCATTCGGGACAAGTTGGTGGCGGCCGCCGCGGAGGTGTTCGCCGAGCAGGGCTATGACGGCGCCGGGGTGGCCGAGATCGCCCGGCGGGCCGGGTACACCACAGGCGCGATCTACGGCCGCTTCAAGGGGAAGGCGGAGCTGCTGCTCGCCGCCATCGAGGCCCACTCTGACAGCGAGCTCGATCGACTGTTCAACGAGCACAACTTCGAGGGCAAGGTCACCACCATCCTCACCACCGTCGGCGCCCACCTCGTCACCGACGACCT
>DAIQBC010000217.1:0-4713 GCA_036781345.1 Acidimicrobiales bacterium
GTGCCGCCGATCACGTTCCAGCGCACGAAGGTGCGGTAGTGCATCTTCGACGCACCGGCCACGATCGGCGTGAACGTGCGCACGATCGGCACGAACCGCGCAAGCACGATGGTCTTCGAGCCGTACTTGTCGAAGAAGGCCGTCGCCTTGTCCACGTTGGCCTGCTTGAAGAACCGTGAGTCGGGCCGCCTGAAGAGCGCGGGTCCCACGCGCTGGCCGAACACGTACCCGACCTGGTCGCCGGCCACCGCAGCGATCCAGGTGCCGAGAAGCAGCGGCACGAGTGGCAGGTGCAGCGCGTCCGGGACCGACGACGGGCCGGAAGCGAGGAAGCCGGCTGTGAAGAGCAGCGCGTCGCCCGGCAGGAAGAACCCGATCAGCAGGCCAGATTCGGCGAAGACGATGGCGAAGATCCCGAGCAGACCGAACGTGTCGATGAGGTGTTCGGCGTCGAGGAAGTCGGGAAGGAGCGCAAACAGGGCGGCGAGCACCCAGTGAGGCTACTGACGAGAACCGACATCGGTCAGATCGGCCGGAAGGCTCGTCGTGCTCCCATTGGACGACCGCACCCTGGTGCTGGGGGATCGCCCTCCCCCAGCACCATGGCGGTCCTCAGCCGGAGCTCCGCCAGATCGCCGGCCGTCGCCCGCCGGTGCCGCTACCCGTTGGGGCCTCGGACCGTGCTGGGCTTCTGGCGGCCATCTGACCATCCAGAGCCGTCTCGATCCATGAGGCGAACGGCCCATTTCCCACGGTGGGTAGCAACACCCTCACGGAGTCGGCTGGTTCCACTCCGTCCACCCCACCCCGGACCGGCCGTCCGCGGTCCGGAAGCGGCACAGGGCCCGAGGGAACCGGGCGTGGCGGGGGCCGGACCCGTCGTCGTCCACGAGGTGCACGGGGCTGAAGTAGCGGGGTTCGACGGCCAGGTCGAGCGGTCCGCACTGGATGTGGGCGCGGGTGGGGAACCCGTGGGCGCCGAGCTCCTCGTCCGCCGTACACACCTCGATCTGCTCGACCTCGCCTCCCGGGGGCATCACGTAGCCTGGCGCGAACCCCTCTAGGCCAGGGAGGCGCACCCGGGTGGTGTGGAAGCGCGTGCCGTCCTCCAGACCGCCGGCCGTCCACACCCACGCGGGGCCCCACCAATCCCGAACCCCCCAGGAGTGGTCGCGCTGGCCGATGCCGTCGAAGTCGATCGCCTCGTCGCCCACCAGGATCCGGCCGTGCACATTGCATGACACCTCGTAGCGGGTGGTTCCGATCCACGGGTAGAGGCCACCGCGATCCGTCTCCCACTCGAGGTCGAGCCCGAAGGGCACACGGTCGCCGCGCAGGTCGCCGTAGACCTCTGCGGGATCGTCGACCCCCACCGCGAAGGCCTCGCAGCCGAGGGTCATGTGCTCGAACGGCGTCTCCACCGTGTGGTCGGCCCAGAGGCCATCGGCCCGGATCTCGAGCGAAGGCGCCTTGGGCAGCGGCACGTCGTGGTCGATCACGGTGATGAGCGGGCGGCCCTCGCCCACCAGGCAAGCCCAGTACCAGGCCACACCGAGGTTCGGGTAGACCCCGAGCCGTACATAGCCACCGAGCGTGCCCTCGCGGTTGGTGAAGTCGAAGTACCACGATTCGCCCCAGAGACGCTCCTCGCCAGGTGGGTGGGCGTGCTCGTCGGCGGGCGTCAGCTCGACGGCGGGCGGGTGCAAGGTCACGGCGCGTCCTCCGGGTAGGTGTCGTAGTAGGCCTCGTCCTCGGGAACGCCGGCGTTCTCACCCTGCATGGCCGACAGGAGCTGGTAGAGCGGCTCGGGCAGGTCGCGGGGCACGCTCCAGTCGAGCTGGTCGGCCACCCCGGCGATCTCGGCGAACGGGCGCAAGAAGCTGAAGTACACGTAGGCCCCGGCCCGGATCTTCTCGTCGCGGTCCATGGCGGCGATGTTCCGGTAGTGCTGGGCCTGGGCCTTGCGCACGGCCGGAACGATGTCGGCGTGCTCGTCGGCGGGCACCGCGCGCAGCTCGCCCGGCGGCAGCCCGTCGGTGGTGTAGAGACCGAAGCCCACCAACCGCTCGAGGTAGTCCTCGGGGGCATGGTTGGAGGTGCCGAAGTCGGTGAACGTGCTCTCCACGTCCTCCAGCACGAGCGCGGCCGTGAGGTGGTGATAGGGCACGTCCTTGGCCACAGCGGACCACGGGAAGTCCCCGTGGGCGAGACGGTAGAAGTCGCGCACGAGCAGCGAGCGGTTGGGCTGGCCTGGGACGGGATAGGGACCGGTGTCGCCGTAGCCGGCCCGCGTATCGAAGTAGAGCAGGAACAGGTGGTTGACGAGGGTGGCGTTGAACCGCTTCACGTCGGCGCGGTGCTCGTGGTCCTCGATGGGCACCGCACCCGCCAGCAGGGCGGCGATCGTGGCGTCGTCGTAGATGGTGGAGGTGCCGGTGTCCCACGCCTGGCGGGTGCCGTCGCCCCGGTAGGCCAGCGCCGCCCGCTCCCAGAAGTCGAGCACCGTGGCAGTGGCCACGGGGTCGTCACTCGCGGGGTCGACCATGGCCATGATCTTCCGACCCAACAGGAAGAAGTTGGCGATCGACCAGAGGTAGCAGGAGTCGACCTGGCACCCGGGCCGGCGAGCCCGACGCCCGATCTCCTCGGCCGGCATCGCCGCATCGATGACCCGCATCATCTCCGGGTAGCGCAGGTACGACTCGGCGCAGGCCACCACGATGTAGGCCGTGACCGGGATCAGGGCGCTCTCGAGCGAGGTGCGCTCCTGGGTGAGGGCCTTGGAGATGGGCGCGTGGTAGCCGATCAGCCGGTTGGCCTTGGCCCGCGGCGTCTCGTCGTCAGGCACGGACCACTGCCTCGTCGCCGGAGCAGTCGAGCTCCACCTCGGTGCCCGGCGCTGGCTCCTCGGCGCTGAAGGCACAGGCCATCACGCAGGGCACCTGGAACTCGCGGCTGACGATGCCGATGTGGCTGCGCACGGTGCCGCTGGTGCAGATGATGGCCGTGAGCTCGTGGTAGATCGGGGCCAGGAAGGTGGCGCCGGCGTCGCGCACCAGCGCGACGACCCCCTCGGCGCCGGAGTCCATCAAGGTCAGCACATCGTCGGGTCCCTCCATGGGAACGAACCGACCACGGACCGCCGCCGCCCCGAACACCCTGGCTCCCCGTCCGATCTCCTGCATGGCCCGGAAACCTAGTTGGGCGCCTCTTCGGTAGCGTCGAGGCCCGTGACAGCGTTCCTGACCGATGCGTGGATCGACGGGCTCGACGAGGCGGCCGAGACCGCGGCCATCGCCCCGGACCTGCGCCTCGTCATCCAGCAGCTCATCCCTGCCGGTCCGGAGGGACCAGAGGTCGCCTACATCCTGGAGGCCGCCGGCGGCCGCCTCTCGGTGCGCCGCGGGCATGCTGAGGATCCCGACGTCACCTTCACGCAGGACCGGGCCACCGCCCTCGCCATCCACCAGGGGGACCTCTCGGCACAGGCCGCCTTCATGGGAGGCCGCTTGCGCCTCGGCGGCGACCTGCGAGCCGTGATCGAGCGGGCCGGGGCTCTGGCCGCCATCCAGGACGTGTTCGCCGCCGCCCGTGCCTGAGCTCCCCGAGATCCGGGCGCACGCCGAGCGCCTCGAGGCCGCCTTCGCCGGCGAGGAGCTCGAGCGCTTCACCGCCCTCGCGTTCACCGCGCTGAAGACGGCAACCCCCTCGCCGGACGCCGCCTACGGCACCCCCCTGTCCAAGGTCGGCCATCGCGGCAAGCACCTGCTGCTCCACTTCCCGGACGTGACGTTCGTGGTCCACTTGATGCAGGGCGGGCGCCTGAAGCCAGACGAGAAGCAGTCCGCCAAGCCCCGCTTCGGCCAGGCGCGCTGGCGCTTCGCCGACGGCCGGGCGCTCCTGCTCACCGAAGCCGGCACTGAGCGCAAGGCGGGCGTGTGGGTGGTGAGCGGCGACCCGGAGGAGCAGGCGCCCCTCCGCGGCCTCGGGCCCGACGCCGACGGCATCGACGCGCCACGGATGGGGGCGCTGCTCCGGGAGCACCCGATGCGGCTCCACGGCTTCTTGCGCGACCAGCACATCCTCGCCGGGCTCGGCCGCCTCCTCGCCAACGAGATCTGCCACCGGGCGAGGCTGTCGCCCTTCGCCCCCACCGCCAAGCTCGACGCCGACGCCGCGACGGTGTTGGTCGACGCCATTCGCTCCTGTGTGGCAGAGGGACTGGCCTTCGAACGGGGGCTCACCGAGATGAGCTCGTCGGCCGACCGGCCTGCCGAGGTGCACAACCGGGTCGGCCAGGCCTGCCCCCAGTGCGGCGACACGGTGCGGGCGATCGAGTACACCCGCTACAAGGTCGCCTACTGCGCCACATGCCAGACGGGCGGAAAGATCCTCGCCGACAACACCACGAGCAAGTTCCTCAAGTGACCCGCAGGTGCTCGCTCAGATGAGCCCGAGCTCGTGGACAGCGTCGCGCTCGCTGACCAGCTCGGCGGTGCTGGCGTCGATGCGGGGACGGCTGAAGTCGTCGATGTCGAGGCCCGGCACGATCTCGTAGGTGCCGTCCTTGGCTGTGCACGGGAAGCTCGAGATGATCTCCTCGGGAGTGCTGTAGCTGCCGTCGCTCACCACGCCCATCGACACCCAGTCGCCGGGGTCGGTGCCGAGCACCCACGACCGCACGTGGCTGATGGCGGCGTTGGCGGCCGACGC
>DAIQBC010000218.1:0-4706 GCA_036781345.1 Acidimicrobiales bacterium
TGATCGAGGCCGAGCAGCGCTCCGGCACCCTGAAGGGCGTGATCGTGAGCCTCGGGGGCCAGACCCCGCTGAAGCTGTCGGGGCTGCTGCCCGAGGGGCTCGTGCTCGGCACGTCGCCTGAGTCGATCGACCTGGCCGAGGACCGGGAGCGTTGGAACGCGCTGTGCGCCCGTCTCGAGATCCCGCAGCCCGCCGGCGGCACCGCCACCACGCTGGAGCAGGCCCAGGCCATCGTCGACAAGATCGGCTACCCAGTCCTCATGCGGCCCTCCTACGTGCTCGGCGGCCGGGCCATGGAGATCGTGTACGACGACGAGTCGCTCAAGCGGGCCATGGATCAGCTCGCGGGCTTCGGGAGCCTCGGCAAGGAAGGCGGGCTGTCGGCCGAGCGCCCGGTGCTCGTCGACCGGTTCCTGGAGGACGCCACCGAGGTCGACGTCGACGCCATCCGCGACCACACGGGCGAGGTGATCATCGGCGGTGTGATGGAGCACGTGGAGGAGGCGGGGGTGCACTCCGGCGACTCAGCCTGCGCGCTGCCGCCCTACTCGCTGTCGCCTGACACGATCGCCGTGATCGAGGAGCACACGCGGGCAATTGCCGACGCCTTGGGCGTGATCGGCCTCATCAACGTGCAGTACGCGGTGAAGGCCAGCCAGGTGTTCGTGATCGAGGCCAACCCCCGGGCCAGCCGGACGGTGCCCTTCGTGGCCAAGGCCACCGGCGTACCCCTCGTCAAGGTCGCGGCCCGGGTCATGGTGGGGGCGACGCTGGACGAGCTCCGGTCGGAAGGCTTGCTGTGCGCCCCGGCGCCCGGCGGCTACGTGGCCATCAAGGAAGCCGTGCTGCCCTTCAGTCGCTTTCCTGACGCCGACACCGTGCTCGGCCCGGAGATGCGCAGCACCGGTGAGGTGATGGGGATCGACACCACCTTCGGCCTGGCCTTCGCCAAGAGCCAGCTCGCGGCCGGCGACCGACTTCCCACGACCGGGTGCGTGTTCATGTCGCTGGCTGACCGGGACAAGGCCGTCGGCGTCGAGGCGGCGAGGCGCTTCGTGGAGGCCGGCTTCCGCATCGTCGCCACCGCCGGCACCGCCGATGCCCTCGACGAAGCGCACATCCCCGTGGAGATCCGGGTGGCCAAGGTAGGTGAGCACGCCGGCACGGACGCGGTGGAGCTGATCTCGTCGGGGCAGGTCGATCTGGTGGTGAACAGTCCCCGCGGCCGCGGCGCCCGCGCCGATGGCGCCCACATCCGGGCCGCCGCCGCCGTGCACAACATCCCCTGCCTCACCACGGCCGCCGCCGCCCTGGCCGCGGCCAACGGGATCCTCGACTCGGCCGCCCATGAGATGCGCGTCCGCACCCTGCAGGAGTTCCACCGGGGCATCGACCTCGACCGGCCCCAGCTTCCCCTCGACCTGTGACCGCCCGTCCCAGAGCTGTGGATCTGACCACCACGATCGGCTCGGTCACGCTGCCAAACCCGGTGATGACGGCCTCGGGCACCTCAGGGCACGGCGCCGAGCTGGTGCCCTACCTCGATCTCTCGGCGCTGGGTGCTGTGGTCGTGAAGTCGCTGTCGGCGGAGCCGTGGGAGGGCAACCCGCCGCTGCGGCTGCACGAGACCGTCGGAGGGATGATCAACAGCGTGGGGCTCCAAGGACCCGGCGTGGCGGCCTGGCTCTCCCTCGATCTCCCGGCGCTGGCCGCCACCGGTGCGCGCGTCGTGGTGTCGATCTGGGGACGCAGCGTGGCGGAATACGCGGCGGCGGCCGCCCTCCTGGCCGATGCGCCGGATGCGGTGGTGGCTGTCGAGGTGAACCTGTCGTGCCCGAACACGGAAGCGGCGCGCGACCTCTTCGCCCACTCGCCCGCCACGACCCGTGCGGCCATGGCCGCCACCGAACCCTGCGGTCGGCCCCGCTGGGCCAAGCTCAGCCCGAACGTCACCGACCTCGTGCCGATCGCCGAGGCCGCTCGCGAGGGCGGAGCCGAGGCGGTGACGCTGGTGAACACCGTCCTGGCCATGGCCATCGACCCGGACACCGGCCGATACCGCCTGGGGTCTGGCCCGCGCGGTGGCGGGCTGTCCGGCCCGGCCATCCACCCGATCGCGGTGCGCGCCGTCCACGACGTCCACGCCGCCCTGCCCGACCTCCCGATCGTGGGCGTGGGCGGCGTCACCACCGGCGCCGATGCGGCTGAGCTGCTACTGGCCGGAGCATCAGGTGTGCAGGTCGGGACGGCCTCGTTCGCCGATCCGCGTGCCGCCGGTCGTGTCCTCCGCGAGCTCGAGGAGTGGGCGCATCACGGCGGGCGCCCCTCCATCCGTGACATCGTGGGAGCGGTCCACCGAAGGGAGCCCAGCGCATGACCACTTCCACCGAAGCGCCGCCTGACGTCCGCGCCCACTTGGCCGTGGCACTGGACCTCGATGACTCCGTGGCCGCGTTGCGGCTGGCACGCGAGCTCCAGCCCTGGTTCGGGGTGGCCAAGGTGGGTCTCGAGCTCTACAGCGCGTCGGGACCCGACGTGGTGGGCGCCCTCATGGACCTCGGCTACGACGTGTTCTGCGACCTCAAGTTCCACGACATCCCCACCACGGTGGGCCGGGCCGCTCGGGTCGTCGGTGCACTGGGTGCCACCTACCTCAACTTCCACGCCCAAGGGGGAGCCGCGATGCTGACCGCGGGCGTCGAGGGGTTCCTCACCGGCGCCGCCAGCGCTGGTCTCCCCGCACCCATCCCGTTGGCGGTCACCGTGCTCACGAGCGACGACCATGCGCCGGCCCACATCCTCCAGAAGCGGGTGCAGGTCGCTTTGGAGGCGGGCTGTCGCGGGATCGTCTGCGCGGCAGCGGATGTGCACGAGGCCAAGCAGTACGGCCCCCGGCTGACCACGGTGGTGCCGGGCATCCGTCCGTCCGGCACGCCCGTCCACGACCAGGTGCGGGCATCGACACCCGAGGCGGCGATGGAAGCGGGAGCCGACGTGCTTGTGATCGGCCGGGCTGTCACCGACGCGGACGATCCCCGGGCGGCGGCCTCGGCGCTCGCCTCGGCGGTCGCCGCGTCGATCGCGCGCTAGGTTCCCGCTCATGCCGCAGCCTCCTGTCCTGACCCCTGAGCAGCGCGAGCAAGCCTTGGCCAAAGCAGCTGAGGCGCGACGCGTTCGAGCGGAGCTGAAGGAGAAGCTCAAGATGGGGTCGCTGACCCTGGCGGAGCTCCTCGCCCGGTCGGCGGACAACCACGTCGGCAAGATGAAGGTGCTGGCCGTGATCGAGGCCCTGCCCGGCGTCGGCAAGGTGAAGGCGCGCCGCACGATGGAAGAGATCGGCATCGCCGACACGCGTCGGGTGCGCGGTCTCGGCGAGCAGCAGCGCAAGGCCCTGCTCGACGCCTTCTCCTAGGTCGTCCCAGCCGCTTGCTGGTCACCATCTCGGGGCTCCCCGGTTCGGGCACTACGACGGTATCCCGTCTTGTGGCCGCCACCCTCGGTCTCGAGCGGCTGCCCGGAGGCGAGGTGTTCCGGCTGATGGCCCACGAGGCCGGCATGACGCTGGCGGAGTTCGGCTCCTACGCCCATGGTCGACCCGAGATCGATCGTGAGCTCGATGAACGCCTGCAGGCCCGGGCATCGGAGGGCCGCTGCGTGATCGAGTCGCGGCTGGCCGGTTGGCTGGTCACCCGAGCCGGTCTCCCCGCCGTGCGCGTGTGGGTGGACTGCGATGACGAGGTGCGGGCGGCCCGGGTGGCTGAGCGGGACGGCATCTCCGTGGACCAGGCCCGCGTCGACAACGCCGAGCGCAGCGCCCTCGAACGGATTCGCTATCGAAGTGCCTACGGCATCGATCTCGACGACCGGTCCACGTACGACCTGATCCTCGACTCCAGCGCTGACGGGCCGCAGGTGCTGGCCGACACCATCGTCGCACTGGCACGCGCCACCTTCGGCTAGCGGCCCTACTGCAGGGCCCGGTAGGAGCCACCGTCGACAGGCAGGGCGACTCCCGTGATGAAGCGGGCCTGGTCGGAGCAGAGGAAGGCGACGACGGAGCCGAAGTCGTCAGGCCGGCCCAGCACGCCGACGGGGACGGCGCTGGCCGCCGCTGTGAGGTCCCCTCCGTGCATCGAGCGGAGCCGGTCGGTGGCGTGCGACCCAGGTTGGACCGAGTTCACGGTCACGCCGTCCGCCGCCACCTCCAGGGCCATCGTCTTGAGGAAGCCCGTCACGCCGGCGCGGGCCGTGTTCGAGAGGATGAGGCCTGGGATGGGCTGACGCACCGACACCGACGTGATGGCCACCACGCGTCCCCACCCCTGTGTCCGCATCGCGGGCACGGCCGTCACGCACATGGCCACGGTCGACAGGAGGCTGAGCTCGAGGGCGGGCGCATAGGCGGCCAAGTCGGTGGAGGTGAAGCCGCCGGGCGGCGGGCCGCCGGCGTTCGGGACCAGGATGTCGATGCCGCCGAGGGCGTCGGTAGCGGCCCGCACGAACGCCTCCGCGCCATCTGTCGTGCCGACGTCACCTACCCACCCGTGGACATGGCCGCCGCCACCCGCCGTGAGCTCAGATACTGCGGACTCGAGCCGGCTGGTGTCACGCCCGCAGATCGCCACGTGCACGCCTTCGGCCACGAGGGCCCGGGCGGCGCCGAGCCCGAGTCCTCCCGTCGCCGCCGCCACGGCCGCCCGACGACC